>CALGFI010000189.1 GCA_937881155.1 uncultured bacterium
CTCGAACGTCAGGTCGGTCGCAATCCCCGACGCCTTCTTGGGCCACGCCACCCACAGCCTCCCGGCAGGAGCGAGGGCGCGGGCGAGCGCGGGGAACCGCCGCCTCAGATCGCTGTGCCGGGTGACGAACAACAGGACGACGTCGAGCGGCGCGCGCACCCGGGCCACGAGCTCGACGCCGTTCGGGATCGGCTGGAGCCGGAACCCGTCCGGGGCCCGCGCGACGAGAACGCGCGAGCCCTCGCGCACGCCGAGCTTCTTCGGCAGCGGCGTCCCCGAATAGTCCCTGTGCGTGTTGGCCACCAACGCGTTGGAACTGTACCGACGCGGACAGTTCGAGGGTGTGTCGACGGAAGGCGCGTGGGAGCATCGGTCGCGATGAGCGGGCGACTGTTCCTCGTCGGCACCCCGATCGGGAACCTCGGCGACATGACCGAACGCGCGAAAGAGACGCTCGCCGGCGTCGACGTCGTCGCGGCCGAGGACACACGTCGCACCGGACGCCTGCTGTCGCGTTTCGGCATCAAGCGCCCGCTCGTCTCGCTGTTCGAGGGGAACGAAGCTCGCCGAACCGCGGAGCTCCTCACGGGCCTTCGCGAGGGGAAGGACGTCGCGCTCGTCACCGACGCCGGCATGCCGCTGATCTCCGACCCCGGGCACCGGCTCGTTCGCGCGTGCGTCGACGAGGGGATCGACGTCCGCGTCGTACCGGGGCCTTCTGCCGTCACGGCGGGGCTCGCGGTGTCCGGGCTCCCCAGCGACCGGTTCGTATTCGAAGGGTTCCTGCCGAGGAAGGCGGGGGATCGGCGCGAGCGCCTTCGCTCGCTCGCTGACGAGCAGCGGACGATCGTCGTATTCGAGTCGCCCGTCCGGCTCGAGACGCTGCTCCGCGACGTCCTCGAGGAGGTGGGCGACCGTCGGGTGGCGGTCGCGCGCGAGCTCACCAAGTTGCACGAAGAGGTCGTTCGCGGACGTGCTTCCGAGGTCCTCGCGCGGATAGCAGGGGCCGAACCGAAGGGGGAGGTCGTCGTGGTCATCGAGGGTCGCGCCCGGGGCGACGACGTCGCGCTCGCGGAACTGGTCGTGGAGGCCCGCCGGTTGGTCGACGACGGGATGCGCAAGCGCGAGGCGGCGTCCAGCGTGGCGAAACGCCACGACGCGAGCGCGAACGCGATCTACGAGGCGCTCATCGGACCGGGGTCGTAACCACCCGCGCGGACGGTTCGAACGCCTCGGCTACCATGGCTCCCTCCATGGGCCGAGACGTCTTCTACATCACCACGCCGATCTACTACCCGAACGACGTTCCCCACATCGGCCACGCCTACAACGCCGTTGCCACCGACTTCATCGCCCGGTACCACCGGCTGCGCGGTGAGGAGGTGTTCCACCTCACCGGGACGGACGAGCACGGCCTGAAGATCCAGCGCGCCGCCGAGGCGGCGGGGATGGAGCCGAAGGCGTGGGTCGACCAGATGGAGCCGCGCTGGCGCGAGGTCTGGGCTCGCCTGGACATCGCCTACGACGACTACATCCGCACGACGGAGCCTCGCCACGTCACCGCCGTCCAGCGGATGCTGCGGGCGGTCCACGACAACGGCCGTGACGACATCTACCTCGGCCTCTACGAGGGCCTGTATTGCGTCTCGTGCGAGCTGTACTACACGGAGGACGAGCTCATCGACGGCAAGTGCCCGATCCACGGCCGGCCCGTCGAGCACGTCCGCGAGGAGAACTACTTCTTCCGGCTTTCCGCGTACACCGATCGTTTGCTCGCGTGGTACGGGGAGGACCCCTCCCGGATCGAACCGGAGACGCGACGCAACGAGGTCCTCTCGCTCATCAGGGGCGGGCTCCAGGACTTCTCCATCAGCAGGACCAACTTCGACTGGGGCATCCCGTTGCCCTGGGATCCGAACCACGTCTGCTACGTCTGGTTCGACGCCCTCACGAACTACATCACCGCCGCGGGCTACGGCAGCGACGAGGGGCGGTTCGCGCGCGTGTGGCCGGCGAACATCCACCTGATCGGCAAGGACATCCTCCGGCAGCACGCCGTCTACTGGCCGGCCATGCTGATGGCCGGCGGTGTCGAGCCGCCTCGCCAGGTGTGGGCCCACGGTTTCCTGACCGTCGGCGGGAAGAAGATGTCCAAGTCGAACGCCACCGGCATCCACCCGTTCGAGCTGCTCGACCACTTCGGCGTCGACTCCTACCGGTACTACTTCATGCGGGAGATTCAGTTCGGCCAGGACGGGAGCTTCTCGTGGGAGTCGATGGTCGACCGCCACAACGCCGACCTGGCGAACGGGTTGGGGAACCTGGCCAGTCGAGTACTGGCCATGCTCGGCTCCTACTTCGACGGCGTCGTTCCGGCGACTCCCGGTGACGACAGCGACCTGCCCAAGGTGATCGAGGAGTCCCGCCGCAGGTATGACGAGCTGATGGGCACGCTCGCCCTCGGCTCGGCGCTCACGGCCGTTTGGGACATCGTCGGGCGTGCGAACCAGTACCTCGTCGAGCGCGAGCCGTGGAAGATCGCCAAGGACGACGGGCGCCGGGACGAGCTCGCGGCGGTCCTCTATACAGCCGCCGAGACGCTCCGGATCCTCGCGGTGTTGATCTCGCCGATCATGCCGAATGCGGCCGCCGCGCTCTGGACGCAACTGGGGATCGGCGAGCCGCTCGACGCACAGCGGCTGCCTCACGCCGCGCGGTGGGGCGGACTCGCGCCGGGGACACGGACGTCGAAGGGGGACGCGCTGTTCCCGCGTCTCGACTCCTGAGTGAAGGTTGTCGCGCTCACGTTTCACGTGCGACCCATGCCCTCGAGTGGCGGTACACATCGGGCGCGTTCGTGACGCCGGGCGCCGACCGATCCTTCGAGTAGCCGTCGAGGAACCGTGACCGAGGTTGCTCGTCCCGACGCCAACCCTGCACTCGGACTGAAGACGTCCGCGATCGATACGCACTGCCACCTTTTCTTGATCGAGCGCGACCCTGCCGATGTGCTGTCGGAGGCGCGGGGAGCCGGCGTCGAGCGCATCGTTTGCCCGGGTATCGACCTCGGCTCGAGCCGTCTCGCCGTCGAACTCGCCGAGTCCTTGGACGGCGTGTTCGCGACCGCGGGAACCCACCCGCATGAGGCGTCCGGGTTCGACCTGGAAGCCGCGGCCCGGACCGCGGACCTCCTGGCGCTCGAGCGCGTCGTCGCGGTGGGCGAGTGCGGGCTCGACTTCTTCCGCATGCGATCTCCGCGAGAGGACCAGATACGAGCGCTCCGAGTGCACGCGCGTCTTGCTCGTGAGGCTCGCCTGCCGATGGTCGTTCACGTTCGTGACGCGTGGGACGACGTCCTTCGAGTCCTCGATGAGAGTGAAGTCCACGACGTCGTGCTTCACTGCTTCACCGGCGACGTCGCCACCGCGCGCGCGTGCGCCTCGCGCGGCTGGTACCTCTCGTTCGCGGGAAACGTGACGTACCCGAAGAACGCCAACATCCGCGACGCCGCGGCTGCGATCCCCCTGGATCAACTGTTGGTCGAGACCGACAGCCCGTTCCTCGCGCCACAGCGGCTCCGAGGTCGCGACAACGCGCCGGCCAACGTCGTCGACGTGATCGAGACGGTCGCCACCGCCCGCGGCGAGGCCGTCGAGGAGGTCCGCGCCGCCACTCTCGCCAACGCGTTCGCCGTTTTTCCCCGACTTCGCTAGCGGTTTCCACACCTTCGAGGGAGTTTCACCCACTGGATCCAGGGCAATACCGGTCGCGACCTGCGGTCTTTCAAGTTTGCCTTGAAGGTTGAGGGTTTGATACGGTCCTCGCGCTCGCCCTAGGAGGCTTCGGTACCGGCCCCGGCCGCTTCCCCCCGGAGCCTTCCTTCATAGGAGGAGTGGCATGCCGGTGCGACCCTCGCGGGTCCGGAGGCTCCGGACTCGCAAGGCGGTGGGGAACGCGGCCCTGACGGGCGCAGCCATTGTGCTCGCCGTCGGGTACGTCGCTGTCCAGAAGACCGTGACGTTGGTGGTCGAAGGGGAGCCTGAGGTGGTTCGAACGATGAGCGCAAACGTCGGCGAGCTCCTCGACACCGAGGGCGTGGTGATCGGTTCCGGCGATGTCGTGACGCCTCCGGAGGCGACTCCCCTTTCGGACGGCATGACGGTTCAGGTGGATCACTTTGCGGAAGGGTTCGTCGCTCCCGCACGGGGTGTGGGGGTCTGGGTGATGGATGGGGTGCCGGGGCCGCTCGGATCGAACGCGGCTCGAAGCACCGAGATGATGTTCTCTGCGGGTTACCCGGCCGGAAGGTCGGAGGTGGTGGCCGCGCGCGTCGTGGTGATGGGGAAGGACCACGACGTGCTCACGAACGCCCCCTCCGTCGGCAAGCTCCTCTCGGCCATGGGGATCGAGCCCGACCGGTGGGACCGCGTCCAACCATCACCCAAGACCCCCCTTCAACGGAACATGCAGGTTCGGTTCACCGCGATCGATTACAGGATCAACGAGGTTGAAGTTCCGATTCCGTTTACCACCTACACGTCGCGCTCGAACGACGTCGCGCCCAGCGAGGTTCAGATGGTTCGCGCCGGCGTGAATGGCCTGATGTTGGAGCGCTACGAGGTCAAGCTCGTGAACGGCGAGCCTTACACCCGTACGCTGCTTTCGCGGGAGGTGGTGCGTGAGGCGGTCGCGGCAAAGCGGATCATCGGCCGAGAGCGCGCCGTCCCGACCACGGACCATGAGACGCAGGTCGGCGAGGCCAGCTGGTACTCGTTCGCGCCGGGCGACGGACTGACCGCGGCGCACCCGTGGTTGCCGTTCGGTACGGTGGTCAGGGTCACGAACATCGCGAACGGCAACTCGGTCACGGTGGAGATCAACGATCGCGGACCCTTCGGTGGACGCATCATCGACCTCAGTGAAGAGGCGTTCGCCAGCATCGCCCACCTCGGTGAGGGCGTCTGCCAGGTCCGGCTCGTCTGGTAACGCGCTCGGGCGTTCAGCCCTTCGCGCCCTCGCCGCTCGTCACGGGATCACTCCGTCGAAGGCGCTCGGACAACACTTCCTGGCCGACCCGAACCTCGCGCGTGCGATCGTCGCGGACGCCGGCGTGGGCGCGGGCGACCGAGTCCTGGAGATCGGCGCCGGGCTCGGCTCGCTCACGGTCGCGCTCGCGGAAGCCGGCGCGAACGTCCTCGCCATCGAGTTCGACCGCCGTCTCGTTCCCGCGCTCCGCGACGTGGTGGCCGGATGGCCCTCCGTCCGGGTGGAGGAGATCGACGCGATGCACGCGGACTGGCACGCGCTCCTCGGCGAGGGCGTGTGGCGGATGGTGTCGAACCTTCCGTACAACGTGTCCGTGCCGCTCGTGGTCGACCTCGTTGAGGGTGTCCCGGCGATCGACCGGTTCCTCGTGATGGTCCAGCGAGAGGTCGGGGATCGGTTCGTCGCCTCTCCCGGAGAGGACGGATTCGGCCCGGTCACGCTTCGGATCGCGTACCGCGCCGACGCCGAGATCGTCCGGCGCGTTTCGGCCGGCGTGTTCTGGCCGACCCCGAACGTGGATTCCGTCCTGGTGCGGATCGAGCGGCGTGCCCCGCGCGTCGATGTCGATCCGGTTGCGCTGTTCCGCGTGATCGACGCCGGGTTCGCCGAGCGCCGCAAGACGATGGCCAACGCGCTCAGGCGGCTGGGACTCGATGCGGCCGGTGCTGCCGCCGTGCTACGGCGGTGTGACATCGATCCGTCCGCTCGAGCGGAGGGATTGTCGCTGGACGAGTTCGCTTCCGTCGCCGATGCGATGCTTGGGACGGGGTGGCGGCCGTGACGTCGAAGACGATCCACCGAGAGGCCTTCGCGAAGATCAACGTGTTCCTCCGGGTGCTTTCGTCGCGCGACGACGGCTACCACGACCTGGAGAGCCTTGTCCTCCCGATCTCGTGGTCCGACGCCGTGACCGTCCGCCCGGACGAACGTCTGCGCGTCGAGGTCCGCGGAGCGCCGGCGATGTCGGGGGAGACGCCGGCTGGTGGGATGAACCTCGCACTCGTCGCCGCGCTGGGCCTCGCCGATGTCTGTTCCAGGGCCGGCGGCGCGCTCATCGAGATCGAGAAGCGCATCCCGCTCGCGGCCGGGCTCGGCGGCGGCAGCGCCGATGCCGCGGCCACGATCCACGCGCTCAACGAGCTGTGGGGATGCCGGCACGACCCCGCCACGCTCACCCAAGTGGCCGAGCGCGTCGGCTCCGACGTCCCGGCGATGCTCCTGGGAGGGCCGGTGCTGATGTCGGGGCGAGGCGAGTTCCTCGCGCCGGCCGACGTTGCGACCTTCTGGTGGGTCGTCGTGCAGCACGGGTTCGGCGTTCGGTCACCCGATGCTTACCGGTGGTGGGACGAGGCTGGAGCCGAGCCGGGGCCGGATCCAGAACCGGCGCTCGACGCTGCCGCTGCTGGCGACGCGAAGGGACTCGGCGCGGCGATGTTCAACGACCTCGAGGCGGCCGTCACGAAACGACACCCGCAGATCGGAACGACGAAGGACGAGTTGCTGCAACGCGGTGCGCTCGGCGCCGTCATGACCGGGAGCGGCTCGTCGGTCGTCGGCCTCGCGTCCGACCGTGCGCACGCAGAAGAGCTCGCCGCAGCGGTCCCCAACGCGGTCGTCGCGTCGGGCCCGCCCTCCCCCGGGGGATAATCTGAACGTGTCCGGGGTCGTCTAACGGCAAGACGCGGGCCTTTGGAGCCCTCGATGGAGGTTCGATTCCTCCCCCCGGAACGGGCTGGATCTGGCGGTGGCCCTACGAGCCTTCAAGAGAGGACCGAGTTGCCGACATCGTCGCGCGCGGGGTCGTCGCTGGCGGCCGTCATCCTGGCGGCGGGCAAGGGCAAGCGCCTGCGCTCGGGCACGCCGAAGGTCCTGCATCCGATCTGCGGTCGCCCCGCGCTGTGGTGGTCGCTCAGGAACGTCGCAGCGGTGCGGCCGTCTCGGATCGTGATCGTCGTCCACCACGGCGCGGATGAGGTTCGAGACGCGGTCCGTTCGTGGGGGATCAAGCCCGCGCCGGTCATCGTCGAGCAGGGCGAAGCGCTCGGGACGGGGCATGCGGTGCTTGCCGCCGAGGACGCGGTCGGTCGAGTTCGGGAAGTCGTGGTTGTTGGCGGCGACTACGATCCCGTGCTTCCCGAACACATGCGACGGTTGCTCACGGTCCATCGAAGGACGAAGAGCGCCGGAACGATCCTCACGACGGAGGTCGCAGAGCCGGGCGGGTACGCGCGGATCGTTCGCGACGGGAGCCGGCTCGTTCGGATCGTCGAGGGAACGGACGCGCCCCCCGAGCTGAAGCGCTTGCACGAGGTGTCGCTGCTCGTCTTCGCGTTCCGGCGCGCTGACCTGTTCGGTGCGCTCCCGCTCGTGGGACGCGAGAACCGCCAGGGCGAGTACTACCTGAACGAGGTCTTCACGATCCTCATGGACAAAGGGGAGCGGATCTCGGCGGTGAACGTCGACGCGGGCGGTGCGATGGGCATCAACTCACGGGGTGATCTCGCCGAGACGACCCGGGTCGTGCGTGAGCGGATCAACGCCGAACACATGTCGAAGGGTGTCACGCTCGTGGATCCTGCGAGCACGTTCATCGACGTCGACGTGAGGATCGGCACCGATACGGTGATCCATCCGCTCACCTTCCTCGAGGGCTCGACTCGGATCGGCGAACGCGCTGAGATCGGGCCGTCCACCCGCATCGTCGACTCGAGGATCGACGAGGAGGCGATCGTGCAGTTCTCGGTGGTGCGCGGCGCGCGAGTCGGCAAAGGCGCGCAGATCGGGCCCTTCGCCCACGTACGACCCGGCACCGTTCTGCACGAACGAGCCAAGGTTGGTGCGTTCGTCGAGATCAAGGCGGCGCGCGTGGGCACGGGCTCGAAGGTGCCGCACCTCTCCTACGTGGGCGATGCGTCGATCGGGGAAGACGTGAACATCGGGGCGGCTACGGTCACCGTGAACTACGACGGGTACGAAAAGCACGAGACGGTGATCGAGGACGACGCGCGGATCGGTTCGGATACGATGCTCGTCGCGCCGGTTCGTGTCGGCAGGGGAGCGGTGACTGGCGCGGGATCGGTCATCACAAGGGACGTCCCGCCCGGCGCGCTCGCCGTCGAGCGTTCGGAGCAACGCGTCGTCGAGGGGTATCGCAAGC
>CALGFI010000190.1 GCA_937881155.1 uncultured bacterium
GCAGGTCCAGGGCAGGGGGCCCGGAGGAGCGGTGACGGCGGCGGACCTCGACGCCGCGATGGCGACGGGCGCCCCGAGCGAGGACGCCGGCCCACCGACGGTGAGCGCTGTCTGGCGGCGGATGGCGGAGCGAGTGACAGCGTCGTGGACGACCGCGCCGCACTTCTATCTCTCCCGCGAGGTGGCCGCCGAGCGGCTCGTGGCGTGGCGCGCCGAGCTTGGCGAGGACGTCACGCTCACCGACCTCCTCGTGTGGCTGGCCGCGAGGGCGCTGGAGCGGCATCCCGAGGCCAACGCCGTCTGGGAGGGTGACGGGCCGAAGCGCGTGAAAGAGATCAACATCGGCATCGCCGTCGCCGTCGACGACGGTCTCATCGTCCCGGTCGTCCACCGGGCGAACGAGCTCGAGGTAATGGCGGTGGCCGAGCGGCGGCGCGACGTCGTGGATCGCACTCGGCGCGGGGAGCTGCGGCCGGATGACGTCGCCGGCGGAACGTTCACAGTCAGCAACCTGGGGATGTTCGGCGTCGACTCCTTCGCCGCGATCGTGAACGGGCCCCAGGCCGCAATCCTCGCGGTCGGTCGTGTGACCGACCGCGTCATGGCCGTCGACGGTCGTCCCGTCGTGGCTCCCGCGATGACCGTGACGCTGTCGTGCGATCACCGAGTGCTGGACGGGGCGAGGGCCGCGAGATTCCTCGACACGTTGGTGACGTTTGTCGAAGAACCCCTGCGGCTCGTCACGTGATCCGGATATGAAGGGAGGTCGGACATGAAAACGGTCGGATGGAGGGCGCTCGCCGCCCTTGCGGCCCTGCTGCTCGTCGCGGCGGCGTGCGGCGACGATGGTGAGACGGACGAGGACGGCGCGGAAGGTGAGCCGATCCGCATCGGCATCTCCCTCCCGCTCACCGGCGACTTCTCGCAGCCGGGTGGTGCGGCCGAGGAGGGCTACCGAGTCTGGGCCGACCTGACGAACAACGAGGCCGGGGGGATCCTGGGACGGCCCGTCGAGCTCGTGATCCTCGACGACGCCAGCAGCCAGGACACGGTCGTCACGGACTACAACCGGCTGATCACCGAGGAGAACGTCGACCTGCTGCTCGGGACGTTCTCGTCGCTGCTGAACATCCCGGCGTCGGCCGTTGCCGAACGCAATCAGATGGTGTACGTGGAGCCGGCCGGCGGGTCGCCAGACCTGTTCGACGACGGATACGAGTTCCTGTTCTTCGCTCAGCAGGCGACGGCACCACACCAGGCCGACAAGTTCGTGGAGTGGGTGCTCTCGCTCCCAGACGACCAGCGGCCGACCACTGCAGCGTACCCGTCCCAGGACGACCCGTTCGCGCTCCCGGTGATCGAGAGCATCCGCGACCAGCTCACAGAGGCCGGGATCGAGAACGTGTACGAAACCGTGTACCCGCCTGACACGGCGAACTTCGACACGATCGCCAACGACATCCAGGCGAGCGGCGCCGAGCTCGTCGCGCAGGGCGCCGTCTTCGAGGACGGCGTGGGGCTCGCCCGCTCGTTCCAGCGGATCGACTTCACCCCGGCGGTGCTGTTCCAGACGTCGGCGCCGTCCAACAGCGACCAGTACGCGGACGGGATCGGCGGCGCGGACAACGCCGAGGGCGTCTTCTATGCCGTGAGCTGGCACCAGGACACCCCGACGCCGCAGAACCCCGAGTTCGTCGCCGCGTACGACGAGCAGTTCGGCGGGATCCCCGCAGAGGACGCTGCCGACGCGTTCGCCGCAGCGCAGGTGCTCCAGACGGCCGTGGAGGCCGTCGGCTCGCTCGACCAGGTGGCGATCAAGGACTGGCTCCACTCGAACACTGTCGACACGATCCTGGGCGAGTTGTCGTGGGACGAAACCGGCGCGCCCCAGGGCGAGTTCCTGCTCGCCCAGTGGCAGAGCGGCCAGGCAGAAATCGTCAGCCCAATGGAGGTCGCGACGACCGACACGGTCGTTCATCCCAAGCCGGAGTGGGCGTCCTGATCGACATCGGCCCGATCGACGTCGCGAGGTCGTGAGGAGGTGGGTCGTTGACCCACCTCCTTCAGGTCGTGCTGCTCGGGCTGCTCTACGGTGGCGTCTACGCGCTGCTCGCGTCGGGGCTCACGCTGATCTTCGGCGTCATGCGGATCATCAACGTGGCCCACGGGGCATTCCTTGTGCTCGCCGCCCTGTTCACGTTCGAGCTGTGGCGGCAGACGGGCCTCGACCCGCTTCTGGCCGTTGCCGTGACCACGCCGGCGATGTTCGCGATCGGCTGGCTCGTGTACCGCGGCCTGATCGCCCGGGTCCGCACGGCGCCCGTGTCAATGACGGTGCTGCTGACGTTCGCGCTCGCGATCACGATCGAGGGCATCCTCGGTATGACGTGGAAGAACGTGTTCCGGTCTGTCACACCGAGCTACTTCAACGAGTCGTTCCGCCTGGGTCCGTTCGTCGTTTCGAAGCCGCACCTGTTTGGGTTCGCGATGGCCGTCGTGGTGTTGCTCGGCCTGTACCTTCTGCTCACGCGGACGTGGACGGGGCGAGCGATCCGCAGCGCGTCCGAGAACCCGGAGGGGGCCGAGCTGGTCGGCGTCGACATCCGGGCGATCGCGGCGCTGACGTTCGCGATCGGCATCGCCACCACCGGGGCCGGCGGGTCGATCCTGTCCGTTCTGTACTCGTTCTTCCCCGCATCGCACTACGTGTGGATCTCGCGCCTGCTCGGGATCGTGGTGCTGGGCGGGATGGGAAGCATCCCCGGGGCCATCGTCGGGGCGCTGTTGCTCGGCGTGGCCGAGACGCTCACGGTCGACTACGTCTCGCCGCGATGGGGGGTCGCGGTCTTCTACGTAGTGATCCTCGTCGTCCTGCTGCTGCGCCCGCGCGGCCTGATGGGAGCGCGAGTTCGGGAGGACGTGGCGGCGTGACGTCGGCGACGGCGATCCGCCAGGGCGCGATCGGCGTGATCGCGATCGGGCTGGTGGTCTTCCCGTTCCTCCAGCCCGACGACCTGTACCGCCAGACCGTACTGATCCAGATCTTCCTGCTCGCCGTCATGGCGGTGGGGTGGAACGTGATCGCCGGGTTCACCGGCTACGTGTCGTTGGGTCAGAGCGCGTTCCTAGGGCTCGGCGCGTACACCGTCGGGATCCTCTCCGAGTACGTCGACGTAACGCCGTTCTTCCTCGCGCCCCTGGGCGGAATCGCGGCGGCTGTCGTGGCGGCGCTCCTCGGCCTCACGATCATGCGGTCGCGCGAGCACGCCTTCGTGATCAGCACGATCGCGTTCCTCTTCCTGATGCAGGCGATCGGCCTGAACTGGCGGGGGTTCACCGGCGGCTCGAACGGTATCCGCCTTCCGCTCCCCGGGTACGACTTCGCCCTCGGCCACCTGCCGTTCTACCTCACGATGTTCGGGCTGCTGGCGCTGTCGGTGCTGATGGCGTGGTGGATCCGGCGGACGAAGCTCGGCGCCGGACTCCTGGCGATCCGCGAGGACGAGGACAAGGCCGCGGCGATCGGCGTCCGCACCTCCGTCTACAAGGTGCTGGCCTTCGTGCTGAGCGCGGTGCTCGTCGGCGTGGCCGGTGGCGTCTACGCGTACTTCCTCACGTTCATCGACCCGCGCGGGATGTTCGACATCCTCGTGAGCGTGCAGGTGGTGCTGGCGTGCTTACTCGGCGGGCGCGGCACGATCTGGGGGCCGGTGCTCGGAGCGTTCGCGATCGTCCCGCTGAACGAGGTCACGGTCGACATCTCGGCGGGTCAGGGCGTGCGACTGTTCGTGTTCGGGCTCGCGCTGCTGCTGGTCGTCCTGTTCCTCCCTCGTGGCGTCATCCCGTCGATCCGCACCGCGATCGA
>CALGFI010000191.1 GCA_937881155.1 uncultured bacterium
GCCGTCAACAGGTGCCAGGATTCACCCTTCGTTCCGACGAGCTCGTTGAGCGTGGCCGTGAGCGTGGCGACCTCCGAGTCGGTTCCCAGGAACACCAGAGCCACGAGCAGGTCGTTCCACACCCACAGGAACTGGAAGATGGCGAACGATACGAGCGCCGGGATCGACAGCGGCACCGCGAGATGGAGGAACGCGTCGAAGTGTGAGGCGCCGTCCATGTACGCGGACTCGAAGATGTCGCCCGGAAGCTCCGACATGTAGCTGTACAGAAGGAAGATAGCGAGCGGCAGGCCGAACCCCGCGTGCGCGATCCACGTGCCGAGGAACGTGCCGGTCAGATCGAGGTGCGTGTACACCCGCAGCAGCGGGATCAGGGCCATCTGCAACGGAAGCACCAGCAGACCGACGACGACCGCGAACAGGAGCCTCCTGCCGGGGAAGCGCATCCACGCGAACGCGTATCCGGCGAACGCGGCGATGACGATGGGGATCACCGTGGCGGGGATCGTCACGACCAAGCTGTTCACGAACGCGTTGCCGAGGCCCTCGGCGGCCAGAACGGCGCGGTAGTTCTCGGCGGTCAGCGATGCGGCCTCGAACGGATGGAGGAGGAACGTCCACCAACCCGACGCCTGGATGTCGGCGGCGTTGCGGAACGAGCTGATCAGCAGGGCCGCGGTCGGCATCGACCACAGCACGGCGATGGCGACGACTGCGGTGACGACGACTGGCTTCACGCGCCGCGGTTCGGCCGGAGCGCGGCGAACCTCGAGCGGCTTCTCGGCCACCAGGACCGGCGAGGCGGACATCAGCGCGCCTCCTGACGCCGCATGTTCCTGATGTTCAGGACCATGAACGGCACGACGACGATCATCAGGACGACGGCGAGAGCGCTCGCCCGCCCGAAGTTCCGGAACTTGAACATCTCGGTGAACATGCGGTTCGCCACGACCTCGGTGTCGAACCTTCCACCGGTCATCACGAACACGATGTCGAAGACCTTCAGGATGGCGATGAAGATCGCCGTGGCCACGGTCAAGATGGCGCCGCGGATGCTCGGCAGGACCACCTTGAAGAACAGCTGCGGCTCGGACGCCCCGTCGATCCGCGCCGCCTCGATCAGCTCGACGGGCACGCCCTTCAGCGCCGCCGAGAGCACCACCATGGCGAACCCCGTCTGGAGCCAGATCATGATCGCGATCAGCGCGAACGTGTTGACCGGCGGCGTCTGGAGCCACGGGACCGGTTCGGCTCCGAGCGCCGAGCCGACCGCGTTCACCACGCCGATCTGGGGCTCGCCCTCGGGTCGCCACGCGTAGACGAATCGCCAGATGACGCTCGCGCCGACGAGCGAGATCGCCAGCGGGAGGAAGATGAACGTCTTCGCGAAGGCCTCGCGCTTGACGCGATCGACGAGCGCGGCGAACAACAGTCCGATCAGGACGCTGCCCGCGGTCCCCACGACGAGCCACAGCACGTTGTTCCGGAACGCGACGAGCATGTCGGGATCGGTGAACGCGAAGCGGTAGTTGTCCGCCGCCCCGCCGTCCTCTCGAAGGCTCGTGACGATCGTGCTGATCGCCGGGTAGACGAGCGCGAATCCGAGCAGTGCGACGGCCGGGCCGACGAACACGAGCGGGCGGATCCGCTCGGCGAACCGCCCGAGCAGGTCGACCACGCGGTTCGCCGAGACGAACAGCGCCCAGACGCCGCCCACGCCGAGGACGAGGGCGAGGACGGCGATGATCGTCTTCGACGTTCCGGGCGTCAGGCCGTTGTCGCGGATCGACGTTGCCGAAGCGTCGAGGCCGACGAAGTCGAGGGCGTTCGCGAGGTAGCGTTCGAGATCGGTCGCGTCACGGAGCATGTCCAGCCCGATGGCGCCGACGGCGAGGACGCCGGTAAGGGCGAGCATCGCGAGCAAGCCACGCGCACCCCTGGCGCCGCCGTTCGCGCCGGCGGTCGCTACTTCGGCCGTCTCGCTTGCCTCCCACCCCCGCGGTGCGGGGGTGGGAGGCTCGCGAGAGGTATCGACCGGCGGAAGGGGCGCGTTCGAACCCATCCGCTCAGCCCGAGGGCCAGCTCTCTTCGACCTGCTGGAAGATCTGCTCGGTGTTCTGTCCTTCGTCCGAGACCCAGTCGACCATGCCCGACCAGAACGTACCCTGGCCGACTTCGGCGGGCATCGCGTCCGACGCGTCGAACCGAAGCGTCGTCGCCTGCGACAGGATCGGGCCGAGCCCCGACGACGGGAACGTCGTGTACGCCGAGTCCGGCACCGACTGGTTCGGTGACACGAACCCGCCCGCGTCGATCCACGGCAACGGAGCCTCCGGAGTCGCCAGGTACTCGAGCAGCGCCCGAACCTCGGGACGGTCGTTGAACATCACGATCATGTCCGCGCCGCCGAGGACGGGGTTCCCGAACTCCTCTTCGATCGGCGGGAGATAGAAGAACGTGCTGTCAACGCCCGGCTCGAACTGCGGATCGGGCGGATCTTCCTCGGCGCCGGGCCAGAACGACGGGATCCACGACGCCTGCTTGTGGAGCCAGCACTTCGGCTCGGGCCGGGCGAACATGTCGTTCATGGCGTGTCCGACGAACACGTTGTTGATGGCCGTGTTGCCGCCGAACACGTTCCCGTCGTCGAACCAGATCTGGCTGACGATCTCCGCCGCCTCGAGCACCTCGGGCGAGTTGAACGGGATCTCGTGCGCGACCCACTGGTCGTACACCTCGACCGGTGCCGTCCGGAGCAGGACGTCTTCGATCCAGTCGGTGGCCACCCAGCCGGTGGCGTCACCGTGCTCCATCCCGATGCACCACGGCGTGCCGCCGTCGGCCTTGATCTGATCCTGCAAGGCCATCAGCTCGTCCCACGTCGTGGGGACGGTGTACCCGGCGTCCTCGAACGCCCGCACCGGATACCAGACGATGGACTTCAGGTCGGCCTTGAAGAACAGGCCGTAGGTGTTGCCGTCCACCTCGGCCAGGTCTACGACGGAGCTGTAGTCCTGCTCGATCTGGTCGACGTTGATCCACTCGCTCAGGTTCACGAGGTCGCCGGAGGCCTGGAACGACTGCATCAGACCGGGCTGCGCCACCTGCGCCAGATCGGGGGCGTTGCCGCCCTCGACGCGTGCGGTCAGCACCGTCTCGTAGTCGGTCAGTCCCTCGTAGTTGACCTCGATGCCGGTCTGCTCGGCGAACGGTTGGAGCACCGCGTCGAAGTTGTCCCCCTCCGCGTCGATCCACTGCGCGAGCACCTCGACCGTCGTTCCCTCGAACTCCCCGGCGAGGGCCCGGTTCAGATGTTCGAACGGCGTCTCCCCCGCCGCCCCGGTCTCGCCGCCACCGCCCGCCGGCTCACCGCCGCCGGACGGCTCGGGCTCGTTCGTGCACGCCGCGGCGACGAACAACAGCAAGAACGCCACGGCCAACAACTTGCGCGTCCGCATCGCGCCCCTCCTTCCATTGGTCACGTCGATCCCCCTCCGTCGCTGCCAGTTGCTGCCGTCCTTGCCTCCTGGCCTCCTTTCGATCCGGCCCGGCCGTCGCCCAGGCGCTCCCTCGCCAACACCGCCGCTCCGATCGCGCCCGTTGGGTGTCCCGTCGGCATGGCCACGACGCGATCCGGTGGGACCATCCGTCCGGCAAGCTCGGAGCGGTCGGCGAACGCCGACAATCGATCTCGGATCGGCGAAAGGAGCGGCTCGCCGAGCGAACCGACCCCGCCGCCCATCACCAACAGGTCGGCCCCGTACGCGATGGCCAACCACTGAACCGTCTCGGTCAGACGGACCGTGAGTCGATGCGCAGCGGCCGCCGCGGTGGCGTCCCCCGCGGCGGCCGCTCGGTACAGATCCCGTGCGTGTTTCCCGTCGACGCTCGGCCACATCGCTCGGAGTGCCGGGCCGGCCACGACGGCCTCGAGGCATCCGCGGAGGCCGCACGCACACTCCGGTCCGTCCTCGTCGACGACGACGTGTCCGATCTCGCCGGCCAGGCCGTCGCGTCCGCGGAACAGCTCGCCCCCGACGACGACCCCGGCGGAGACGCCGGTACCGATGCTCAGGTAGACGAGCGTGTGCAGGTCGGGTGTTCGGGGCTGGAGTGCTTCGAACGCCCCGACGGCGGCAGCGCGCACGTCGTTCTCGACGGTGGTGTCGACCTCGAACCTGTCGGCGATGCTCGTGCCGATGGGGACGCCCTCGTCCCCGATGTTCAGGTTCATCGCCATCCGAACGACGCCCGTCGCGGGGTCGACCTGCCCCGGCACGCCGATCCCGATGCCGGCCACCGTCTTCGCATCGCCGACGTCGTCGAGAACGCGATCGACCGCGGTCGCGGCGCTCGTGAGGAGCGCGTTCGCATCGCTCGCGTCGGTCGGGAGCTGAACCTGAGAAAGGACATTGCGCGCGTCGTCGGTGACGACCGCCTTCACCGACGACCCGCCCACGTCGACGCCGACGAACAACCGGCCGTCGAGCGCGCTCATCGCCACATCACTCCGAGCTCGTGGCGAAGCACCATCGCCGCGGCGCCCGAGATGACGAGATCGGGACCCGACTCGCTGGCGCTGAATTCGATGACCGGTGCGAGATCGGGAAGCACGCGAGACGCAACCTCCGTGCGGATCGCGTCGAGGAACGGGTCGAGGCCGCCGTCGATCTCGAGCGAGACGACCACGCGATGGATGTCGAGGATGGCGACGACGTTCGCCAGCACCGCTCCAACGTTCCGGCCCGCTTCCCGGATCGCGTCCCTCACCGGCTCGGGCCCGAACGCCGCCGACAGCTCCCGAACGTCCCACGGCCGCCCGCCGTCGTCGTCGACGCCGGCGTTCGCCGCGGCCGAACGCACGATGCTCGGCACGCTCGCCACGGTCTCCAGACAGCCGGTGTTCCCGCAGCGGCACGGCAGTCCGGGCTCCACGACGCGGATGTGGCCGATCTCCCCGGCGGCCGGACGGTCGCCGAGGTGCAGACGCCCGTCCACGACGATGCCCGCGCCGATACCGACGCCGACCTTGACGACGACAAGGTTCGCGCTCGCATGGGTCGTCTCGAACTCCGCGAGCGCGCTCGCGTGCGCGTCGTTGGCGACCGTCACCGGCAGCTCGGTCCGGAGTGCCAGCTCCCGTCGGAGCGGGACACCGTGCCACGCGAGGTTCGAGGCCTCGACGACGGCGCCGTCCGCATCGACGATCCCCGGCGTCCCCACGCCGATCCCGAGCACCGGCGCCGACGCGGACGAAACGAGCGTGCTGACGAGCCGGAAGACCTCCTCGACGCCCGCATCCCCGCGGACCGCGTTCCGCCGGCCGTCGATCCGCTGCTCGATCCCGCCGGTCAGATCGAGGAGGGCCCCTCGGAACGGCTGGCGGCTGAGGTCGATCGCTACGATCGCCCGACCGCCGGCGTTCAGGCCGAGCAGCGTCGGTGGCTTGCCCCCCGACGAGGTACCGGGACCGATCTCCCGAACGAGTCCCGACCTGACGAGCTGCGCGATGAGGTCCGAGACCGTCGCCCGGGTCAGCCCCGTGTCTCTCGAGATGCTCGCCCGGCTGGTGACCTTCTCCCGGTAGACGTGCTGAAGGGCCGCCTGCAGGTTGGCCCGCCGCAC
>CALGFI010000192.1 GCA_937881155.1 uncultured bacterium
TGCTCCGCCTGATCGAGAACCTGCTCACCGCGTCGAACCTCGAGACGCACCAACTTCCCGTCGCCGTCGGGCGCGTCCTGTTCGAGGACCTCGTCCGCGAGGTGATGGAGGGACTGGCGAACGACGCGGCTCGCGTGCACGTCGACATGCCGGACGATCTGCCCGTTCTCACCACGGATCGTCAGTTGCTGACACGCGTGCTGCAGAACCTCGTCGACAACGCGCTCAAGTACTCACCCGACGGGTCGCCGTGCGAGCTGGAGGCGCGAAGCGACGGCGAGCACATCGTGTTCTCGGTTCGCGACTACGGGATCGGCATTCCCCCCGACGAGCTCCCCAGGATCTTCGACCGCTTCTATCAGGTGGATTCGTCGAGCACCCGGACGTTCCGCGGTGCGGGGCTCGGCCTCTCGCTCGTTCGCGACCTGCTCGATCACCTGGGCGGGACCATCGACGTTCAGAGCACGCCGGGCGACGGGAGCAAGTTCATCGTGACGATCCCGATTCGCTACGAGCCGCCGCAGCCGGGCGATCTGGACGCAGGGAGGTCCGGCGACATGGTCATCCGGATCTAGGCCCGATACGCGCGCTCCAACCAGAGCACCGGACGTGGGCGAGGGGGGAGTTGAACCCCCACGAGGTTGCCCTCACAGGAACCTGAATCCTGCGCGTCTGCCAAGTTCCGCCACTCGCCCGGCGGCACGCCATGGTAGCAGCGGCGTTGGCGCGGGGATCTGGCCAACGCACGGGGGTAGAATCGCGCTTCGAACGGCGTGAGCAGGGGAAACACTTCCAAACGTGCCGATCCTCCGAGATTTCGAGCGACGCCTCGGCGCCCTCGTTGAGGGCTTCTTCGCTTCCACGCTTCGTTCCGGGCTGCAGCCCGTTGAGCTCGCCAAGCGGGTCATCCGTGAGATGGACGCGAACAAGACGGTGGGCGTTCACGAGGTGTGGGCGCCGAACCGGTTCGTGTTCACGCTGTCAGTTGCGGACGGCGAGCGGTTCGAGCAGGTCGAGCAGGCGCTCGTGTCGGAGCTTCGTCGCGTCGTCCGCGAGACGGCGAGCGAGCGCGGCTGGGGCCTGGTCGGGCCACCCGAGATCGAGCTCCAAACGGACGAATCGCTCGGCAAGGGACGGTTCGACGTCGAGACCTCGTTCGTCGAGGGCGAGGAGGAGCTCGCGCCGGCACCGAGCGGTCGAGCCACCCTGACCGCCTTGAACGGCGGACAGACCTTCACGCTCGGACCGAGCACCGTCACGCTCGGCCGGCTCCCCGAGAGCGACATCGTGGTGGACGACCCCGGCGCATCTCGCCAGCACGCGCGGATCAGGAACTCCAACGGCGAGTTCGTGTTGACCGATCTCGGGTCGACGAACGGCACGCTGGTGAACGACGAGTCGGTGCGGGAGCGCGTGCTCGAGGACGGCGACCGCATCATGATCGGCGAGACGGTGCTGGAGTTCCGGAGGGCCTGACATGACGCCGTTCGTCCTATCCGTCCTCAAGTACTCGCTCCTCGGACTGCTGTACTTCTTCGTGTTCCGCGCGGTGCGTTCGGTCGCCCTCGACATCGCCGGTCGGCGGCGTGAACGACGCACGACGGAGATGCGGGCACCGACGGAGCAGGTCGCCGCCGCGCGGTCGTCGAAGGGCGGAAAGCCGCCGTCGCACGTCGTCGTGCATGAACCCGACGGCGCGAAGGCGCGGAACGTCAAGCTCTCGGGACCGACGCAGATCGGCCGGGGAGCCGCGTGTGCGATCCGGTTGTCGGACACGTACGTTTCCCAGGTGCACGCCCGCCTGTACGGCGAGAACGGGAGCTGGTTCGTCGAGGATCTCGGCTCGACGAACGGCACGTACCTGAACGATCGCAAGGTCGCCTCGCCCGTCGAGGTGCACGCCGGCGACGTGGTGAAGGTGGGCAAGACGGTGCTGGAGCTCCGCCGATGAGGACCCGCGTCGGCGCCACGACCGACATCGGTCAGGTCCGCGAGGGAAACGAGGACGCAATCCTGATCAACGATCCGCTGTATGCCGTGGCCGATGGCATGGGCGGGCACCGTGGCGGCGAGGTGGCCTCGAACCTTGCGTTGCAGACCGTCGAGCAGATGTTCGCGGAGCGACAGGGAACGCTCACCGAGCAGGTCGAGCGGGCGAACCGCGCGGTGTTCGAACGATCGCAATCCGACCGTGACGTGTCCGGGATGGGAACGACGCTCACCGCGGCGCTGATCGAGGGCGGCGCGGTGCGGCTCGCGCACGTCGGCGATTCGCGCGCATACCTGTTCCGCGGCGGGAAGCTACAGCTCCTGACCGAGGATCACACGCTCGTCCATCGGATGGTCGTGGAGGGCGAGATCACCGAGACCGAGGCCGAGAATCACCCGCACCGAAGCGTCCTCACGCGTGCGCTCGGCGTCGAAGGAAACGTGCGGGTCGACGAGACCAAGGTCGAGGTGCAGGAGGGCGACCGCCTGCTGCTCTGCACCGACGGCCTCACCGGCATGCTGAGCGAGGACCACATCGAGTCGATCCTCCAGGACGTGCGAGACCCCCAGGAAGCCGTCGATCGGCTCGTCAGCGAGGCGAATCGCGCGGGCGGGATCGACAACATCACCGCGGTGATCATCGATTTCACCGAAGACGGGCGTATCGATGGCAGCGGGACGAAGGAGGTTTCGCAACCGCGCTCGCCGACGACCCAGCATCCGACGCCGACGATGGCACCGCCACCGCGCGCGGGGGGCGACGTCACCACCTGGTCGAGCCCTCCCACCACGCGTCGTCAGCCCGCACCAAAGGCCGCTCGGCCGCCGACCGCGCGCAAGCTCTTGGTCGGGATAGTGATCGTGCTCGCCATCGCCGCCCTCGGGTTCGTCGGCGTTCGTCTCTATCTGGACTCGCAGTGGTTCGTCGGCGTGTCGAACGGCCGCGTCGCCATCTTCCGCGGCGTGCCGGCCGAGGTCGCTGGGCTCGAGATGAACTCGGTCGTCGTCGAGACGTCGATCCGCGCCGGCGACACCGAGGAGCTTGCCGTCTGGGGCGACCGCCTCCCCGACGGCATCACGGTCGACGATCGCGACCTCGCCGAGGACGTCGTCGAACAGATCCGCACCGACATCGAGCGCGCACGACAGAACGCCTCGTGAGTCGCGCGGTCGTCCGCACGTCGCGCGTGCCTCTCGGTTCGGCACTCGGATTCACGATCACCGCGCTGGTCCTTTCGGTCGGCGCATATGTGATCGCGGGCTATGGCAAGCGCGGTCAGCTCCCAGCGAGGTTCGTCATCTACGCGGCGATCTTCGCGGGCGGGTATGCGCTCGCGCTCATCGCGATCAGGCGGTTCGCTCCGGCTGCTGATCCCGCGCTGTTCGCGACGGCGGGCGTCCTAGTCGGCTTGGGGTTCGCCATGATCTTCCGCCTCTCGGGCGGGCTGGCCACCGAGCAGGCGACGTGGATCGTCGTCGGTCTCGCCGCGTTCGTCGTGACGATCGTCGTCGTGCGCGACCACCGGATGCTCGACGCGTACACGTACACGATCGGCTTGCTCGGCCTGATCCTGCTCATGCTGCCGATGGTTCCGGGCATCGGGCGCACGATCAATGGAGCCCGGCTGTGGGTGCAGATCGGACCGCTCGGCTTCCAGCCGGCGGAGCTCGGCAAGGTGCTGATCGTGATCTTCCTCGCGTCGTACCTGACGCAGAAGCGCGAGCTGCTGCAGGTGGCGACGACGCGGCTCGGTCCGTTCCGCCTTCCTGCGCCGAAGCACCTCGCACCGGTGCTGTTCGCATGGGCCGGGTCGCTGGCGATCCTGTTCCTGCAGCGCGACCTCGGCGCGTCGCTCCTGTACTTCGGCATCTTCGTCGTGATGCTGTGGGTCGCCACCGGCCGTGCCGTGTACCTGGTCATCGGGTTGGTTCTGTTCGCACTCGGCGCCTACCTCGGGTGGGCCCTGTTCGATCACGTCCAGCTCCGCGTCGACGTGTGGTTGAACGCGCTCGACCCGAACAAGGTGTTCGACCTGGGCTACGGGCAGCTCGCGCAGGCGCAGTTCGGCATGGCGACGGGAGGCCTCGTCGGCACCGGGCTCGGTCAGGGTTCACCGGGGTTGATCCCGTTCGCGCCGACCGACTTCATCTTCGCGGCGATCGGGGAGGAGCTCGGCCTGTTCGGCACGACGGCCCTCCTGTTGCTGTACGTCGTGCTCGTCGGGAAGGGCCTTCGCATCGCGCTCGAGGCACGCGATCCGTTCGGACGGCTGCTCGCCACCGGGCTCTCGGCGCTGATCGGCCTGCAGACGTTCGTGATCGTGGGCGGCGTGACGCGCGTCATCCCACTTACCGGCGTGACGTTGCCGTTCGTGTCGTACGGCGGTTCCAGCCTGGTGTCCAACTTCATCCTGCTCGCGCTGCTCGTGCGGATCTCGAGCGGTCCCGCGCCCGGACGGGCGGTGACCTGACGTGGAGCGGCAGATCCGGCGGCTGGGCATCGGTCTGCTCGTGCTGTTCCTGCTGCTGTTCGCGCAGGTCAACTTCATCCAGGTGTTCGCCGCAGAGGACCTGGAGAACAACCCGGCGAACGCACTGCGGCTGTTGCGGACCGAGTACTCCGTCGACCGGGGCGAGATCCTCGCCGCCGACGGAACCACGGTGCTCGCGTCGAGCCGTCGCAGCTCCGGTGATCTCAAATACCAGCGCCGATACCCGCAGGGCGACCGCTTCGCCCACCTGACCGGGTTCTACTCGTTCGTCTTCGGGCGAACGGAGCTCGAGCAGAGCTTCAACGACTACCTGGCCGGCGAGGCGGCCGAGCTTTTGCCGCAGACACTCGCCGACCTGGTTCTCGGTCGCGACAAGCGGGGCGCAACGATCGTGACGACCCTGGAGCC
>CALGFI010000193.1 GCA_937881155.1 uncultured bacterium
CGGGGGTTCAGCCGCCGGCGGCGGGGCGGGCGCGGGAGGCCTCGGCTCGGGCGGAGGTGCTTGCGCGGGCGCGGGTGCCACGGGCGCGGCCTGTCCGTTTCCCGTACGAGGCTGGTAGTCCTCGAAGTACTCTCGCCAGGCCTCGCTCACCGAGTCCGGATCGGCGAGGTACTGCCGGTACAGCTCGTCGACCAGCCAGGCGTTCGGGCCGAACTCGGACTCATCGAACCCGCGCATGGTTCCTCCGTATCGCCTCCGACTCGACTGTACCTGCGACCGCCACGAGCGGCGCCCCGGCGGCGCTCCGTCCCCCGCGCTCTGGTACGGTCGGCCGGTGCCGCACCGGTAGCGGCCTCCCCCGTAGGACGCGCGGGAACGCGCCTTGCCGAGGAGGTTCGCGAATGACGATCGAGGTGCGTCGGTTCCGCCGCGACGATCGAGAGCAGGTCACTGCGCTCGTCAACGCTCACGTCCAAGCGGTCATCCCGGGCGTCTCGCTGTCCGTCAACGCGGTGATGAGCCAGCTCGAGCGGGAGCCGGGCGAGTTCATCGTCGATCCCTGGGTCGCCGAGCGAGCAACGGTAGTCGCGGTCGAGCGCGAACGTGTCGTCGCAGCCGCGCACCTGCGCCGCTATGGCGATGACGAGCGAGTCGGTGACTCCTATCGCGGCGTTGGTGAGATCGCGTGGCTCGTGTGCGTCATCGACGCGCCGTTCTGGCGCGATTCCGGCGCAGGCGAGGCGCTCGCACGCGAGAGCGTCGAGATGTTGGATCGGTGGAGGGTCGGCCGCGTCTATGCCGACGGGGCGTTGCCCGCGATGGGCGTCTACGGCGTGCCGGATGTCTGGCCCCACGTACAGACCATCCTCGAGCGAGTGGGCTTCCGGCACGACGGCCACACCGAGACCGTGCTTGCTGCGCTCGTCGACGACCTCCCCGAACCATTGCCCGCGCCGATCGAAGGCCTCGAGATCCGGCGCACATTGGGGACCAACGGAACGCGCTTCTCGGCCGTGCTCGGCGATGACGTCGTCGGCTTCGTGGAGATCGAGAGCGACATCACGATCGGTGGAACGCTTAGCCGTTTCGCCGGGTGGGCGGACGTCGGCAACCTCTGCGTAAGCGAGCACCACCGTCGTCGTGGAATCGGCACATGGTTGACCGCCCACGCCGCCCGATGGCTCCGTCTCGGCGGCGTCGAACGGCTTTTGTGCTACGTCGAGCTGGGTCACGACGATGAGCTCGCTTTCTCCCTGGCCATCGGGTTCGTCGCATTGACGACGACTCGCCGAGGTTGGGTTCTCGCGAGATAGCGCCAGACGCTTGCGAGGGTGTCCGTATGCTCTGTTCGTGACCGTGAACGATCGCTTGCTTCGCGCGCTCCGTCGTCAGTCGGTCGACCGAACGCCGGTCTGGTTCATGCGCCAGGCGGGCCGGTACCTGCCCGAATACCGCGACGTGCGAGGCGATCGCGACATCCTCGAGGTATGCCGAGAGCCGGAGCTCGCGGTCGAGATCACCCTCCAGCCGCTCCGCCGGATGCCGCTCGACGCGGCGATCGTGTTCAGCGACATCATGCAGCCCCTCGCCGCGATCGGCGTGGGGGTGCGCATCGAGGCCGGCACCGGTCCGGTCGTCGACGAACCGATCCGGGCTGCCGCCGACCTCGAGCGTCTCCGACCGCTCGAGCCCGACGTAGACGAGCCATACCTGCTCGAGACGATCCGGCTCGCCCGCAAGGAGTTGAGCGTTCCGCTGATCGGGTTCGCCGGCGCGCCGTTCACGCTGGCGACGTACCTGGTCGACGGCGGTCCGTCGCGCGACCACGTTCGAACGAAGGCGCTGATGCACGAAGACCCGGCCGCGTGGCGATCGTTGATGGAGCGGCTCGCATCGATCGTGCGCGCGCATCTCGACGCGCAGATCGAGGCGGGCGCGCAGGTGGTGCAGCTGTTCGACAGCTGGGTGGGGACGCTCGACCCCTTGGACTACGACCGCGACGTTGCTCCGTTCGTGCGTCGGATCCTGGAGGATCTGGCCGTCCCGTCGATCCACTTCGGCGTCGGAACGGCGCACCTGCTCCGTGAGATGCGCGACGCCGGCGGAGATGCCATCGGCATCGACTGGCGCATGCCGCTCGATCTGGCATGGGAGGCGTTCGGCACCGACCGGGCGATCCAGGGGAACCTCGATCCTGCGGTGTGCACGGGGTCGTGGCCGGCCGCCGAACGCAAGGCGCTCCAGGTGCTCGAACGCGCGGCGATGCGCGATGGGCACGTGTTCAATCTCGGACACGGCGTGTTGCCCGAGACGCCGGTCGAGAACCTGCAACGGCTCGTCGATCTGGTCCACGAACGGACCGAACGATGATCGACGCGCCGATCGGCGTGCTCGTCATGGCGTACGGGACGGCGAGTGGCCCCGACGACATCGAGCGCTACTACACGGACATCCGCGGCGGCCGCACGCCGTCACCGGAGCACTTGGAAGAGCTGAAGGAGCGGTACGCGGCGATCGGGAACCGGTTCCCGCTTCTCGACATCACGCGGCGTCAGGCCGAAGGGCTCGAGCGAGAGCTGAACGACGGCAACGACGGACGGTTCCGCGCGTATCTCGGCATGAAGCACTCGCCGCCGTTCATCTCACAAGCGGTCGAGACGATGCGGCGCGACGGGATCGAGCGGGCCATCGGCATCGTGATGGCGCCGCACTGGTCCGCGATGTCCGTGGAGACGTATGTCGAACGCGTGCGCACCGCGGCCGGCGACGGGCCACCGGCGTTCGCGTTCGTCCGCAGCTACCACGACCACCCGGCGTTCATCGAGCTGCTCGGCAGTCGGGTCGCCCGTGCTCTCGCCAAGCTCGGCCCCGCCGAACGAGAGGGAGCCGCCGCGATCTTCTCGGCGCACAGCCTTCCCGTCCGAACCGTGGAGGACGGCACGCTTCGATGCAAGACGTGCACCTTCTGTGAGACCTCGTGCCGGTACCGAGATGGCCTGCAGGAGACCGCTGATCTCGTCGCGAAGGAGCTCGACCTCGAGAATCACACGATCGCGTGGCAGAGCGCGGGCCGCACCGCCGACCCGTGGTGGGGGCCGCCGATCGAGGAGGTCATCGTCGACCTGGCCGAACGAGGCCATCCTGCGGTGGTCGTGTGTTCCGCGGGCTTCGTCGCGGACCACCTGGAGATCCTGTACGACCTCGACGTCGAGGCGCGCTCGGTCGCCGAGCAGGCCGGGATCCTGCTCATTCGAACGGAGATGCCGAACGACGACCCGCAGTTCGTAGGGGTGCTCGCCGCGGTGGTGCGCGAGCACCTCGACGACGTATGAGCTCGGTCGTCGTCATCGGCGGCGGCGTTGCCGGTCTGACGACGGCGTACCGGTTGCTCCAGGGCGACCCGGAGCTCTCTGTGACGGTCCTCGAGGCCGCGGATCGGCCAGGTGGGCGGCTCACGTCCCTCGAAATCGCGGATCTCGAGATCGACGCCGGCCCCGACTCGTTCGTGGCTCGGAAGCCATGGGCCGTCGAGCTCTGCCACGAGCTCGGCTTGAGGTTGGCGGAACCGGGCGCGTCCGGCGCGTACATCTGGACCGATAGCGGCCTCGTCCCCCTGCCGCCGACGGCGCTCGGAATCCCTGCCGACGTCGGTGCGCTGATCCGGTGGCCGGCGTTATCGCGCGTCGGAAGGTTCGGCGCGCTGTCGGATCTCGTGCGAAAAGCGCGGCCACAGGACAACGATGAGGCGCTCGGCGCGCTCTTGCGGCGACGGGTCGGCGACGAGGCGACCGACCGGCTCGTCGCTCCGCTCCTCGGTGGTCTGTTCGCCGGCGACGTGGATGAGCTCGGCGTCCGCTCGACGTTCCCGGAGCTCGCCGCGTGGGAGCGCACGTTCGGCAGTCTGATCCGTGCCGCTCGAGCGGCGTCGAAGGCGGCGTCAGGCGCCGGTCCGATATTCGTCAAACCCGTTGCAGGCGTTCACGCGTTGCCGCGTTCGCTCGTCGCGGCAATCGGTGACCTGCGCGTTCGTACGTCGACGGGAGCGACGGAGGTCGTGCGCGACGGCGAGGCGTTCGTGGTTCGCACGGCAGACGGGGATCTCGGCGCGGACGGCGTCGTCGTCGCGACGCCGTCGTTCGCGGCAGCAGACTTGCTGCGCGATACGGTGCCCGATGCCGCGAGACACCTCGACCAGATCCGGTACGTCTCGACCGCCGTAGTCGCGCTCGTCTACGGCGAAGGGACCGCCGATGCCCTTCCGGACGCCACGGGGTTCGTCGTGCCCAAGGAGTGCGCGCCGATGACCGCAGCGACCTTCCTTTCTAGGAAGTGGCCCGATCCGGCGTTCGGCGATCGAGCCGTCGTCCGATGCTTTGTCGGGGCGGCCGGCACGGAGGACGTCCTCGATGCGGCGGATGAGGACATCGTCGACGCGGTTGCCAGGCACCTCGCGGCGCTCCTTCCGCTTCCCGAGCGCGCGGACGCGTCGACGGTCGTCCGCTGGCCGCGATCGATGCCGCAGTACGGGGTCGGCCACCTCGACCGGGTTTCGGCGATCGAGGCCGCGCTCCCGTCGGGTATCTTCGTCGTGGGCAACGCGTATCGAGGCGTTGGGATCGCCGACACGGTTCGCGCGGCCACCGAGGTCGCCGAACGCGTGCGCACACACGTCGCCGGAACGGTTCGAACGGAGAAGGTGCGATGAGCGAGTCGATCTACGCGCTCTA
>CALGFI010000194.1 GCA_937881155.1 uncultured bacterium
TACCGAACCGGGTCGAGCCGTTCGTGGAGCGGTGTCTTGTCCCACGCCTCCGGGTCGTACATGACGAGCGTGACGTCGTCAGGGATCGCGCCGATCCGAACGTCCTGCGCGAACGTCTCGTAGCTGGCCCACGCGCGCCCGTGCGTCGCGCCCGGCCATCCGCCGAGCGCGATCGCGTCGGTCGACCCGAACACGCGGTCGGCCACTCCGCGATCGACAGCGGCGATCGCGTTGATCGAACCCGTCGCGGTCATCCACAGCTGTCTCATCAAGTGAAAGACTACGGCGATGAACGAGACACCTCGCGACCGCGACGAAGCGGACGCAGCCGATGAGGCGCTGGAGTCACGAGACGACGTCTCGAGTGACGCGACGGTGCCCGAAGCCGACGCCCTCGAACAGGCCGCCGACGCCACACGCCGAAGCGAGGACGATGACCCCTCAGTGGGGGATCGTCCCGAGGCGGACGCGCTCGAGCAAGCGCGCGGTGCCGGCGGCGACGACGACGAAGAACGGCGCTAAACGGGGCGGGCTGGCGGATCGGTGAACGGTCCGTCGAGCAGGGGTCGCGTCCTTCGCGGGCGGTCGGTACCATCGGACCAGCGCATCCCTGGAACGTCGCGCCCGCGGACGCCGGGCCATCGCCGAGGAGGAACGCCATGACGATCGTCAAAGCCGCATTGCTCCAGACCGACTGGTCGGGCGACCAGGAGTCGATGACCGACAAGCACGAGGAGGCCGCCAGGGAGGCCGCCGCCCAGGGAGCGCAGGTCATGTGCTTCCAGGAGCTCTTCTACGGGCCGTACTTCTGCCAGGTCCAGGACGCGCAGTACTACAGCTACACCGAACCGATCCCGGACGGGCCGACGACGAAGCGGTTCCAGAGCGTGGCGAAAGAGCTCGGCATGGTCATGGTGCTGCCGATGTACGAGGTCGTGCAGCCCGGGCTGTACCACAACTCCGCTGCCGTGATCGACGCGGACGGCACGTACCTCGGCAAGTACCGCAAGCAGCACATCCCGCAGGTGAAGGGGTTCTGGGAGAAGTTCTACTTCGCCCCGGGAACGGGCGGATATCCGGTGTTCGAGACCGCGGTGGGCAAGGTCGGCGTCTACATCTGCTACGACCGTCACTTCCCGGAGGGCTGGCGGATCCTCGGGCTGCACGGCGCCGAGATCGTGTTCAACCCGTCGGCGACGCACCGGGGACTCTCCGAGTACATCTGGCGGCTCGAGCAACCCGCGGCCGCCGTGGCGAACATGTACTTCGTCGGCGCCATCAACCGGGTCGGCATCGAGCCGCTCGGAGAGAACGACTTCTACGGGCAGAGCTACTTCGTCGATCCCGAGGGGCAGTTCATCGGCGAGGTTGGTGACGCGTTCAAGCCGGAGCTGATCGTCCGGGACCTGGACCTCGAAAAGATCCGCGAGGTTCGCGATCGATGGGCGTTCTACCGGGATCGCCGGCCCGACGCGTACGACCCGATCGTCGCGCGGTAAGGGGTAGGCCGATGGACATCGGCGTCGTTCTCCAGACGACACCACCAAGCGCGCGTGTCGTCGACCTGGCCAAGAAGGCGGAGACGTACGGGTTCAGCCACGTGTGGACGTTCGACAGCCACATCCTGTGGCAGGAGCCGTACCCGATCCACACGGAGATCCTGGCCAACACGCGCAACGTGGTGGTCGGGCCGATGGTGACGAACCCGGCCACGCGCGACTGGACCGTGACGGCGAGCGTGTTCGCGACGCTGAACGAGATGTTCGGCAACCGGACCGTGATCGGCATCGGGCGCGGCGACTCCGCCGTGCGCGTGACGAACGGCAAGCCGACGACGCTCGAGACCCTCCGCCAGGCGGTGCACGTGATCCGCGAGCTGGCGAACGGGCGCTCGGTCGACTATCGCGGTTCGTCGATCCGGTTCCCCTGGGCGAGCAGGAGCCGCGTCGAGCTGTGGATCGCCGGATACGGGCCGAAGGCGCTGAAGCTGGTCGGCGAGGCAGGCGACGGGTTCATCCTGCAACTCGCCGACCCCGACATCACGGCGTGGACGATCGCGGCCGTTCGACGCGCCGCCGAAGAGGCGGGGCGCGATCCCGACGAGATCACGATGTGCGTCGCCGCGCCGGCGTTCGTCGGGGACGAGCTCGGATACGCGCGCGATCAGTGCCGGTGGTTCGGGGGCATGGTCGGCAACCACGTGGCCGACATCGTCGCGCGGTACGGCGACAGCTCGGAGGTTCCTCGGGCCTTGACCGACTACATCAAGGGCCGGCAGGGATACGACTACAACGAACACGGACAGGTAGGGAACGTGCACACGCAGTTCGTGCCGGACGAGATCGTCGACAGGTTCTGCATCCTCGGTCCGGTCGAGGAGCACGTGCGCCGGCTCGAGGAGCTCCGCAAGCTCGGCGTGGATCAGTTCGCGCTCTACCTGCAGCACGACGCCAAGGACGAGACGTTGCAGGCCTACGGCGAGAAGGTTCTTCCGGCCATCGCCGAGGGCGTCGTCGCCAAGACGTGAGCGAGGCCGCAGCGGTGCGGCCGGCTCGGTCGGATTCGGCGCCGCGGGCGCGCGACGGCTATCTGCACAGGTTACGAGCCGTTTGGATGTTCGCGCTCGCGCTGCTGCTCGTCGCGGTCCTGTGGGAGCTGTACAAGGTGGTCGGTCCTCAGGACGGCGGAACGGTCTTCGGCTGGAAGATCCTCCCGCGCGCGAACGACCAGGCGATGCCGCACGTGTGGCAGATGCTCGCGAGGTTCGGCGAGCCCGAACGCGCCGGATTCCCCGGAACGATCCTGACGACCATCCTGTCTGGCGCGTGGTTCACGTTCCGGCTGTCGTTCGCGGGGTTCGTCATCGGTGCGGCGGTCGGACTCGGGCTCGCGGTGCTGATGGCGCGGTTCAGGGTGGTCGAACGCGGGCTGCTTCCGTACCTCGTCGTGTCGCAGACCGTTCCGCTGATCGCGCTGGCGCCGCTCGTCGTGAGCTGGGGCGGAAAGCTGCATCTCGGCGCGTTCGAGTGGCCGCGATGGCTGTCGGCGGCGGTGTTGGGCGCGTTCCTCGCGTTCTTCCCCGTGGCCGTCGGAACCCTGAAGGGGCTGACGTCGGCGCCACCGACGGCGGTCGAGCTCATGGACTCGTACGCGGCGTCGTGGCGGCAGACGCTGTTCAAGCTGCGGTTCCCCGCCGCGGTGCCGTACATGGTTCCGGCGTTCCGGCTGGCCGCAACGGCGTCGGTCGTCGGCGTGGTCGTCGCCGAGCTGTCGACCGGACTCGCCGGCGGGATCGGACGGCTGATCATCGAGTACGCGCGCGAGGCGACGGCGGACCCGGCCAAGGTCTATACGGCGGTGTTCGGTGCGGCGGCGCTGGGGCTGTTCATGGCGGGGATCGTCGGCGTGGCCGACGTGGTGTTGATGCGGAACCGCCCGCGGGAGGCGCTGGAGTGACCAACGCGGTCGACGTTCGCGGCGTCTCGAAGGCGTTCAACCGGGGGCGGCCGGACGAGGTTCGCGCCCTCGTCGACGTCGATCTGGCGATCGAGCCGGGCGAGTTCGTCTCGATGATCGGCCCGTCCGGGTGCGGAAAGTCGACGGCGTTGCGGCTGATGGCGAACCTGCTCGAGCCGACGAGCGGCGACGTCCACGTGAACGGCAAGCCCGCCCGGAAGGCTCGGCTCGACCAGGACTACGGCATGGCGTTCCAGCAGGCCGGCCTGTTCGACTGGCGGAACGTCACGAAGAACGTCGAGCTTCCGCTGGAGCTGAAGGGCTGGGACCGATCGCGACGGCGGGAGCGCGCGCTCGAGATGCTCCACCTCGTCAAGCTGGACGAGTTCGCCGAGCACATGCCGTGGCAGCTGTCGGGCGGGATGCAGCAGCGAGTTGCGATCGCCCGCGCGCTCGCGGCCCACCCGCCGCTCCTGTTGATGGACGAGCCGTTCGGCGCGCTCGACGAGATGACGCGCGAGCACATGCAGGCCGAGCTCCTCCGCATCTGCGGCGAGACGTCGACGACCGTCGTGTTCGTCACGCACTCGATCCCGGAGGCGGTGTACCTGTCGACGCGGGTAGTCGTGATGTCGCCCCGTCCGGGCCGGATCACCGACGTGATCGACGTGGATCTCGGTCCTCGTCGCGACGTCGACACGCGAGAGGACCCCGCGTTCTTCAAGAAGATCACCGAGGTGCGTGAGGCCCTCCGCGGCATGGAGCGGGCCTCGAGTAGCGAAGCGGCAGGCCCACCCCAGCCGGCGGGCATGGAGGATCGATGAACCGTTCGCCGCGCGCGCTTGCGGCGATGGTGGTGGCGCCGGTCGCGTTCGGCATCGCGTTCGTCGCCTTGTGGGAGGCGGCTGTAAAGGTGCTCGACCTTCAGCCGTACTTCCTGCCGCCGCCGAGCGCGATCTGGCGGGAGTTCCAGGCGAACGCCGCGCTCATCTGGGAGGCGACGAAGGTCTCGGGCTCCAACGCGCTCGTCGGCCTGGTGATCGGGACCGTGCTCGGTGTCGCCCTCGCGTTCGTGCTGAGCCGGTTCCGGGTGCTGAACGAGCTCGTCACGCCGCTCGCCGTCGCGCTCAACGCCGTGCCGATCTTCGTGCTCGTCGCGTTGTTCAACAACATGTTCTCGGTGACGAGCGAGGTTCCCCGACGGTTGATGGTCACGCTCGTCGTGAACTTCATCGTGCTGGTGAACGTGGCGAAGGGCCTGACGCAGGTGGACCGAACGCACGTCGAGCTGATGCGGTCGTACGCGGCGAGCGAAGTGGCCGTGCTGCGGAAGGTCCGCGTGCCGAACGCGGTGCCCTACCTGTTCATCGCGCTGAAGATCGCCGCACCGGCGGCGGTCATCACGGCGTTCGTCTCGGAGTACTTCGGCGGGTCGCAGAACGGGCTGGGCAGCCGGATCGTCGGCAACATCGCGATCTCGAAGAACGCCACTGCGTGGGGGTACGTGCTCGGAGCCTGCTTGCTCGGCCTGGCGTTCTACCTCGCGGCCGTGCTGGCAGAGCGCGCCGCGACACCGGGACGACCGCAGTCGGCGGAGTAGGTCTCGGGGCGGGCGAACCGGCCCGGCAGAGCTCGGCGTGATGGGGCATGATGCACGGCTGAGCGAGAGGGGGAGGAGCGCATGAGGGGTCCAAGGTTGCGCGCGTTCGCGGCAGGCGTGCTCGTGCTGGCGCTGCTTGCGGCGGCGTGTGGGGACGACGGCGGCGAGGGCGCGCCGACCACGGGGGATTGCGACTCGGTCGACAACGCCAGCCTGCAGCTGCAGTGGTTCATCCAGGCGCAGTTCGCCGGGTACTTCGCCGCGCAGGAGCAGGGGTTCTACGCCGACCAGTGCCTCGAGGTCGAGATCGTCGAGGGCGGCGTCGACATCGTGCCGCAGCAGCAGCTCGCGGACGGGGTCGTCGACTTCGCGATCGCGTGGGTGCCGAAGGCGCTCGCGACGCGTGAGGCCGGCGCGAACATCGTCAACATCGCCCAGGTGTTCCAGCGATCGGGGACGTTGCAGGTCTCGTTCGCCGAGGACGACATCACGACGGTCTCGGACTTCCAGGGCCGCACGGTCGGCAACTGGGGGTTCGGCAACGAGTACGAGATCTTCGCGGCGCTCGCGGAGGAGGGTCTGGACCCGGCGACGGACGTGCAGCTCGTCCAGCAGGACTTCGACATGTCGGGTCTGCTGTCCGGCGACATCGACGCGGCCGAGGCGATGACCTACAACGAGTACGCGCAGGTGCTCGAGGCCATGAACCCCGACACCGGCGAGCTGTACCAGCCGGATGACTTCAACGTGATCTCGTACGAGGAGGTCGGCGTCGGCATGCTGCAGGACGCGATCTGGGCCGACGGGACCCGCCTCGGCGACGACGAGTACCGCGACATCGCGGAGCGGTTCGTCACCGCGTCGCTGCAGGGCTGGGCGTACTGCCGCGACAACGTCGAGGAGTG
>CALGFI010000195.1 GCA_937881155.1 uncultured bacterium
AGATCATCCGAACGTGACGATCGAGCTCGAGACGTTCGCCTACGACGACTACATTCAGACGCTGCAGACCGCCTTGCCCGCCGGGAACGTCGCCGACATCCTCCACATGTTCGGAACATGGGCGTGCACCTACACGGACTTCCTCGAGCCGGTGCCCGAGAGCGTCGTCACCCTCCCCGACGCGGAGGCGGCGTTCTACCCCGGCCCACTGGGCGGCTATGTCTGCGACGGGACGTTGTATGGCCTCCCGCAGGAGTCCAACCTCGAGTACGGCGCCACGCTCGTGAACACTGCGATGGCCGACGCCGCGGGTGCGGGTACCGGCGGCTGGTCCACGTGGGACGAGTTCATCGCGGATGCACGGCAGATGACGGTGATCCAAGACGGCGTGGTAACGCGGGCGGGCTACCACTTCACCGCTGGCGACGGCCTGGCGCACTCGTTCCTGTCGCTGATCCTCCAGGCTGGTGGGAACTACCTGAACGAGGACGGGACCGCGTTCACGTTCAACACGCCCGAGGGGGAGGAGGCGCTGGCGCAGCTGAAGTCGATCGTCGACGCGCAGGTCATCGACCCGGTGCTGTACAACGATGCGGAGAACTGGGTCGGCGACTGCTACTTCACGGAGCTCTGCGCGATGGGGCTCGTGGGGCCGTGGGCGGTGGCCGATTACGCTGGGGACTATCCGCAGATCGTCGAGGACACGGTCTACTCCAAGCTGCCGTCGCTCGAGAACGAGTCGTTCGTCGCCGACTCCGGCTGGGGACTGACGGTGCCGGCCGGTACTCCGAACGCCGACGTCGCCTGGGACTTCGCGCGGTACTCGGCCTTGGACGCTGAAACAGCCTCGCAGTGGAACATCACCTCGGGGACGTTGCCCGCGCTGATCGAGAACGCCGAGGACCCGGCACGAGACGAACTGATCGCGGCGTTCCCCCACTTCGAGACGTGGTTCGAAGTCCTGCCGAACGCGCGCTTCGTGGGACAGCTGCCCGACCGCGACAGGCTCTACTACAACATCATCTACAACCACGGCCTGGCCGCCCTGCGAGGTGACGAGACGATCCCTGAAGCACTCCAGGCGATGGAGACCGAAGCGAACGAGACGTTCGGATAGCTCCCACGCCCTGACGAGAGAGCGTCCGGGGACGGGTGAACGACATGGCGACCGAGGCGATAGGCGGGGTGAGAGTCCGCCGGTTCCTCGGCGGTCGCGAGGGTGCGCAGAAGCGCTTCGTCGCTGCCGTCATAACGCCCGCTCTGGTCTTCATGGCGACGTTCATGGTGCTCCCGATCGTTTGGGCGTTCGCCCTGTCGTTCTTCGACTTCAGCCCGCGGCGGGCCGGCACGCCGATCCTCGGCCTGGGCGGCGACAACCCGTTCGTCGGCCTCGAGCACTACCGCGCGATGACCGACTTCTCGTCGGATGCCACCCTCAACGTTCGCCAGTTCCACACCGCGGCGAAGGTGACCGTCCTGTTCGCCTTCTTGGTGCTTCCGCTGAACCTCATCATCACGCTCCCGCTCGCGGCGATGATCGAGTCGGTGCACCAGCGGGTCCGCCCGATCTACCGAACGATCTTCTTCCTGCCCGTCCTCGCGTCGTCCGTCGGCGTGGCGATCATCTGGGGGTTCGTCCTGCATCCTCAGAACGGGTTGCTGAACGGGGCCATCTCGAGGATCACGGGGAACGTGACGGTCATCTCGTGGATCTCCGATCCGAGCTTTGTCTTCCTGGGAATCCCGGTCGCGCTCCTGATGGTGATCGTGGCGTACCTGTGGCAGGACCTCGGGTACAACCTGGTGATCTTCATCGCGGCACTTCAAGCGATCCCGCGCTCGGTGACCGACGCCGCCCGGGTGGACGGGGCAAGCGCGTGGCAGATCTTCCGCCACATCACGCTGCCGCTGCTGAAGCCGACGATCCTGCTGGCGTCGATCCTCACGGTGATCTCCGCGTTCCAGGTGTTCGAGCTGTTCCAGGTGATGACGCTCGGTGGACCGGACGATCAGACGCTCGCGCTGTCCGTGAACATCTATCGGAACGCCTTCCGGTTCCAGCAGATGGGATGGGCGGCGGCGATGTCGGTCGTCCTGTTCTTCATCGTCTTCGCGATCTCGCTGGCGCAGACGCGGCTCCTGCGCTCGAGGTGGGAGTACTAGCGGTGGCCACGACCGCGCAGCGCCCGGCCACCGTCCTCGCGGCTCCGCGCGCCGAGGTGCGCAGGAGGCCGTCCCGCGGCACCCGCCATCGCGCGGGCCGGACGTCCCTCTACGTCGTCCTCACGATCCTCGGGGTGGTCGCCGCGCTCCCGTTCGTGTGGATGATCCTCGCGTCGTTCAAGGACGCGGCCGAGATCCGCCAGATCCCGCCCACGTTCTGGCCCCAGGACGCCAACCTTGCCAACTACCGGACGATCCTCCAGGACCCCGAGCTCCCCCTGTTCACCTTCTATCGCAACTCGGCGTTCGTCGCCGTCCTGAACGTGATCGCCACCCTGTTCACGGCGTCGCTTCTCGGCTACGTGTTCGCGAAGTTCCGATTCCGGGGGAGGCAGCCGCTCTTCTGGTTCATCCTCGCCACGATGATGATCCCCGCGCAGGTGACGATGCTGCCCGGGTACCTGATCCTGCTCCAGCTCGACCTGCTGAACAACCTGTGGGGCCTGATCATCCCATCGTTCATCGACGCGTTCGCGGTGTTCCTGATGCGGCAGTTCATCGTCTCCGTCCCCAACGACGAGATCTGGTCTGCGCGCGTGGACGGCGCCTCCGAATGGCGCATCTACCGTTCGATCGTGCTGCCGCAGCTCCGCGCGCCGTTGGCGACGCTCGGGTTGCTGACGTTCATGTTCCACTGGAACGCGTATCTGTGGCCGCTGATCGTGCTCACCGAACAGGACAAGCGGACGCTTCCGATCATCCTCACCTGGTATTCGAATCAGCACTCGTCGCAGGCGAACCTGGTCATGGCGGCGTCCGTGCTGATCGTGATCCCCGTGCTGATCGTCTTCGCATTGGCGCAGAAGTGGATCGTCCGCGGGCTCACATTGACCGGCGGGAGGTAGCGGTGGCGACGATCGAGTTCGACAGCGTCGCGAAGGTCTATCCGGACGGCACGGAGGCCGTCACCGACCTCGACCTCGACATCGGCGACGGTGAGTTCATGGTCCTCGTCGGCCCGTCGGGGTGCGGCAAGAGCACCGCCCTGAAGATGGTCGCCGGCCTCGAGGAGGTCTCACGGGGGACCGTCACGATCGGCGACGAGGTCGTGAACGACCTACCGCCTAAGGACCGCGACGTGGCGATGGTGTTCCAGGACTACGCGCTCTACCCACACATGACCGTGTTCGAGAACATGGCCTTCGCCCTGAAGATCCGTCGGATCGGCAAGGCGGCGACCGAGTCGCGCGTCCGCGACGCGGCGGGGATCCTCGGCATCACGGAGTTGCTCGACCGCCGGCCGAAGGCGCTCTCAGGGGGACAGCGACAGCGAGTCGCGATGGGGCGAGCGATCGTTCGCGAGCCCCGAGCGTTCCTTATGGACGAGCCGCTGTCGAACCTGGACGCCAAGCTCCGCGTCCAGATGCGAGCGGAGATCCGGCGGATCCAGACGAACCTCGGGGTCACGACGATCTTCGTGACGCACGACCAGACGGAAGCGATGACCATGGGCGATCGCGTGGCCGTTATGAAGCGGGGCCGACTCCAGCAGGTCGACACGCCGGACGTGCTGTACGGGCGGCCGACGAATCTGTTCGTGGCAGGGTTCATCGGCTCACCGGCGATGAACATGATCGAGGCGACCGTGCACAGAGTCGACGATCGGATCGGCCTGCGGTTCGGGTCATCGACGCTCGACCTCGACGCGCAGGTCGCGGAGCGTTATCCGGAGCTGAAAGGCTTCGAGGGCCGGCGTGTCGTGCTCGGCATCAGGCCGGAAAGCATCGAGCACGAGCGGTTCGCCGGCGTCGATCCGCAGGGTCGGACGATCGAGGCAACCATCGAGTTGCGGGAGTCGCTCGGCTCGGAGGCATTGGTGCACTTCACGATGGACGCCCAGACCGTCGTCACGGACGACACGCGGGAGCTGGTGCGGGACCGCGAGGACGCCGAGGATGCGGAACTGGTCGTCGAGGACCGCGGGTCGTCGTTCGTCGCGAAGATCGACCCGAAGGCCAGGGTTCGAATGGGCGAGACGGTCCCCCTCGTCGTCGACACGTCGGAGCTGTATCTGTTCGACCCCGATAACGGCGAGGCGATAGCTGCCCCCGTCGAGGTCTCGAGCCCCTCATCCTCCGGGAGGGCTCGAGTGCAGGACGCCGTCCTCACGCTCGAGGCCGGGGACGATGCGTAAGGCGTTGTCCGCGTAGACCCGACGAAGGACGTCGTCGGGCAGGTCGAGGCCGGAGATCGCCCACCGCCCCATCAGCGGGACCTGTTCCGTCGAGTGTGGGAAGTGCTCGTCGCGCGTCTCGAGGAACCGGAAGTAGATCTCGTAGTTGTCGCGCTCGGGCGGGAACTCATCGATCCCGAACAGCACTCGATCGGGGTGCCAAACGATCAGATCTCGGGTCGCCCTGGGCTGTCGTCCGAGCTCGGCCACTCGCGCCGCGATGTCGACGTGGAAGTTCGAGTACGTATCGAGCATCCGTCCAACCCACGAGAGGTTCTCGGGGTAGCCGCCGACGTGCAGGCCGACGAACGTCGTCGACGGGTTGGCGCCGACCAGATTCTCGAGCGACTCGATCAGCCGCTCGAACCGCGGGAACGACGGATCGGCGAAGGACCACTCGGGATACGCGATGAGCTGCTCGTACCGCTCGTTGCGTTCGTCGACCGGATCGAAGAACGCGACCGGATCGGCGGTGTGGATGAAGACCGGCACCTCGCGATCGGCGGCGGCATCCCAGAGCGGCGTGAGCCGGCGGTCGTCGGGAAGGATCAGCTCGCCTCGTTCGTCGCGTACGTGAAGGCCGAGGTCCTTCCAGATCTTGATGCCCCTCGCTCCCTCCCGCACGCTCGTGCGCAGGGATGCCGCGGCGGCGCTCCCGACGTCTCCCGAAGCTGCTGCGGACGACCAGTCGATGTGACAGAACGTCGCGAACCGTCCGGGATGAGCCCTGTCGTAGCGGTCGATGTTCGCCCTCAGCTCCGCGCCCCACCGGCCGTCGAGGTTCACGATCGCGCGGATGTTGCAGGCGTCCATCAGCTCGAGCAGCGCGCCGACGTCGGGGACCGTCCACGCTTCTGCGTCGTCGCTCACCAACGCCGATAGCCACCGGCCGAGGTGGTTGTGCGCGTCGACGGCGGGAAAGCGGGACCGCTCGACCCGGTGAGCCGGCACGACCAACTTGGGTTCGGGACGCCAGTCGGCCAGAGGCAGGTCCCTCCGCCCGGCGTTCACCGAGCGAGCGGGGAGGCGTCGGTGAAGCGCGGCAACCATGGCGCCTCGGCCTCGAGCATCCGGTCGACCATCTCGTGGATCCGCGGCAGCGTCAGGACGGCGCTCGTCAGCGGGTCGAGTGCGATCGCAGCGTGCACGAGATCCCGATCGCCGCTCATCGCGGCCTCGACCGCGAGTCGCTGAACCGTGACCTGCGCCTCGTTCAGGGCGGCGCATGCCGACGGCAACCTTCCGTACCGGGTCGGGCGCACGCCGGTGGAGTCGGCCACGCAGGCCACCTCGACACAGGCATCTGGGGGCAGGTTCTCGATCGACGATCCGTTCCGAACGTTGCCGTAGACGACGCGCGGCGTCCCGGTCGTGAGGCTGTCCACGATCGGAGCCGCGAACTCTCCGCCGTGGATCGGTCCGTGTCGGCGCGCGTCGTTCACCACGTCCTCGTTCGTGTAGTCGGCGTCGACGCTCCGGCAGACCTCGAGATAGTCCCATCGCCGATCCAGGTATTCCTCGGTCAGCTCCGGCGTCTTCCGGAACCACGCCCAGTACTCACTCGCGTGATGGCTCGACTCGGTGTGGAAGTAGCCGGTGAGCATCATCAGTTCCGTACGGACCCGCTCGATGCTTTCGTACGCGTCGTCCGAGCGCGGAAGGAGCGGCATCGTCCGGTCGACGTGGCGAGCCCTCATCACCTCACGGATGCGTGGGATCAAGTTCTCGTCGCCGCGAGCGAACGTCGTGAACCACGCGGTGTGGTTCACGCCGGCGCACCGAAAGGTGACCTCCTCGGGCGGAACCCCGAGCTCGCGGGCGAGCAGCTCGGCGGTTCCCTGCACGCTGTGGCACAGACCGACGACCTTCACCCCCAGGAGGTCGGTGGCCCAGCAGTTGATCGACATCGGGTTCGCGTAGTTGAGCAGCCATGCGTCCGGGCAATGCTCGAGCATCGCCTCGGCGACCTCGCACAGCGCTTCGACGGTTCGCAAGCCGCGGAAGACGCCACCCGGGCCGAGCGTATCGCCGACGGTCTGATCGATCCCGTACTCGCGCGGGATGAGCACGTCGTGCTCGTAGGCCTCGACGCCGCCGACCTGGAACACCGTGATGACGACGTCTGCACCGCGAAACGCACTAGGAAGGTCGGGCGCGACGGCGACGGTGGCGTTCGACTTCGCGTCGTCGATCATCTGTTGCACGAACCCGCGGGTTCGCTCCGCCGCCAGCCGGTCGATGTCGTAGAGCACGAGCGACGCATGGCTCAATCCGGGGAAGGCGAGCACGTCACGCGACAGTTCGACGGGAAACACCCAGCCACCGGCGCCATCGATCACGATCCTGGGGGCGTTCTCCGGCATGCGTCGTGTTCCCTCGCACTGGTCGGGCGATCGCGCGGCATGCTACCCGGCGCCCGGTACTAGACTCGCCGCCGCGCAAGGCGGGAGCGCGGATGCGGGGGCTGGAGGGCAAGGGTGTCCTGGTCACGGGCGGCAACCGAGGGATCGGCCTGGCCGCGGCCGAGCGGTTCCTCCAAGAGGGGTCTCGGGTGTTCATCTGCGGGATCGAGCCCGGTGAGGTGGAGACCGTTCTTGGTGACCTGCGGACCACCGGGATTGTCGACGGCATCGAGTGTGACGTTTCCCGCGAAGAGGACGTCGACCGGCTCGTCGCAACGGCGGAGAGCTTCCTCGGTGCGATCGACGTCGTCCTGAACAACGCCGGGATCGCGTGGAGGGAGCCGTTCCTCCAGATCACGCCGGAGCGGTGGGATCGCCTCCTGGCCATCAATCTGCGTGGTCAGTTCCTGGTGGCGCGCCGGGTGGCCCGGTCGATGGTCGAGCGTGGGCGCGGCGGCGCGATCGTCAACATGGCATCGACGAACGCGCTGGAAGGCGAGGCAGGGTACGCGCACTACAACGCGTCGAAAGGTGCGATCGCCATGCTGACGCGGACGATGGCGATCGAGCTCGGTCCGCATGGGATCCGCGTGAACGCGCTCTGCCCCGGCAAGGTAGCGACGCGACTCCAAGCAGACGCGGAGGACGCGGACTACACGGCGAGATTCGAACGCGAGAGGATCCCCCTCGGTCGTTCGGGTACGCCCGACGAGATCGCGGCCGCCTACGCATTCCTCGCGTCCGACGACGCATCGTTCGTCAACGGCGAGCTGCTCGTCGTGGACGGTGGGCAGCTCGCGATGTGAGGGAAGTGAACGAGGCTGGCTATGGATGATCGTTCGCCGCTCGACCGGCTCCGGGATGTTCGGCCACCCGAGGGCGCGCTGGCGCTCGCATGGCTCGGTCAGGCGGGGTTCGTCGTGCGTTCAGGCAGCGCCGTTGCCCTGATCGACCCGTTCCTGGCGCCGTACGACGGACGCCGGTATGAGAGCTTGCTGTTGCCCGAGCGAGCCCAGGGTGTCGACGTCGTGCTCTGCACGCACGAGCACGTCGACCACTTCGATGCGGCGAGCGCACCCGCGATCGCCAGGGCTTCGCCCGGCGCGATCTTCGTCGTACCGACGCCCATCGTCGACATGGTCACCGAGTCGGGGATCGGTGGCGACCGCGTGACCGGGATCCAGCCCGGCGAGGTCCTTGAGGTCGCCGGGTTCAGGATCCGCGCCGTGCCCGCGATGCACGGGGTCACCATGGAGGACGCATACGGATTCGGCGAGGAGCTCTCGGGCGGGCTCATCCGGTTCGTCGGCTATGTCGTGGACGCGGCCGGGGTTCGGCTGTACCACGCCGGCGACACGATCCACTATCCCGGAATGGAGGCCACTCTCCGCGAGCTGTCGCTCGACCTCGCGTTGCTGCCGATCAACGGGCGAGACCCCGGGCGCGAGGCTCGAGGGATCGTGGGAAACCTGTCCGAGCGCGAGGCGGCGTGGCTCGCCGGCGCGATCGGTGCGCAGGCCGTCGTGCCCATGCACTACGACCTGTTCGCCCGCAATCGCGGCTACCCCTCCAGACTCGTCGAGAGCGTCGAGCGCGACCATCCCGGCACTCACGTCCTGGTTCCCGCACGCGACAGGCCCTTCGTTTGGACTTCCGGGAAGGTCGCTTGAAGGCTCTCGTGTATCTGGGGCCCCGGCGGATGGAGGTCCAGGAGGTGCCCGAGCCGGCGGCCGGAATCGGCGAGGTCCTGATCGAGACGGCGGCCTCGGCGATCTGCGGATCGGACCTGCACGGGTTCCGCGAGGCGAGTCCTCGACGGATCCCGCCGCTGATCATGGGCCACGAGACGGTCGGCGTGATCGCCGCCGTGGGCGAGGGCGTCGACGCCGCACGCGTCGGGCAGCGCATCGTCCTGAAACCCATCCTGGCCTGTCGCTCGTGCGAGCCCTGCCGCTCCGGGCGGACGAATCTCTGCCGCACGGGCCGACTTGTGGGACGGGACCTGACCGGAGGCTTCGCCGCTCGGTTCGTCGTGCCCGCCGAGCTCGCGGTGGAGATCGCGGCCCACGTTCCCGACGACGTCGCCACTCTGACGGAGCCGCTGGCGAATGCGGTCCACGTCACGTCCCGGGCCGTCGTGCCCGATGACGACGTTCTCGTGATCGGCGCGGGCCCGATCGGCGCACTCATGGCGTGGATGGCCGGCGAACATGGTGCGGCAAGGGTGTTCGCGTCGGACCGTGTTCGGGCCCGGCTCGAACGTGCTCGTGCGCAGGGTTCGATCCCGCTTGGGACGGACGATCCGGAGGGGTCGCTGCGCGAGGCGACGGATGGCCGCGGCGTCGACGTGGTCATCGATGCAGTGGGGGTGGCGGATACGTGGGCATTCGGGCTCCGCGCGGTGCGACCTGGTGGTCGGATCGAGACGGTGGGGCTTGGGGCGCCGGGCGGTGACGTCGACTACTACGCGGTCATCGGCAAGGAGGCCACGATCACGGGGTCCTTCGCGTGGGTGGACGAAGACTTCGCTCGCGCTCTCTCGTTGATCCAGGAGGGCGCTCTCGATACAGCGGGATGGTTCACGGGAGCGAGCTTTGGCGAGGGGCAGCGCGTGTTCGAGGAGCTCGTGGACGGGACCGATCGGTTCAAGGTGGTGCTGGCTCCGTGATCACCGTTCACAACGGGCGTTGCATGCAGGCATCTCTCGAGGGGCCACCCGAGAAGACGACCGGCGAGGAACCCCGCGTCGAAGCTGTCGCCCGCACCGATCGTGTCGACGACCTCCGACGGGACCGACTCGCTCCTGACAACCGCGTCGGCGTCGACGGCGAAACCGCCGTCGGTCCCCAGCTTCACGGCAACAACTGTCGAGTGCTCGGCCAACGCTTTGGCCGCCTCCTCCACGTCGTCGATCTCCGTTATCAGGCGCGCCTCGGCCGCGTTCGGGAAGAAGACGTCGGTCCGATCGAGGAGCTCGATCAGGCCGGAGTCCCAGTGCTCATCGGGGTCCCAGTTGGGGTCGATCGACGTCGTCGCGCCGCGAGTGTGTGCGGCGTCAAACAGCGCCGGCAGGTCCTGTTGGAGGGGGCGCTGCATGAAATACGAACTGACGTGCACGTGCCGTGCAGAGTCGACGAGATCGATGTCGATGCTCGACCCGCGGAGGTCCGCGATGGTGCCCGTCGAGGTCAGGATGGCGCGGTCATCGGGGCGAGCCAGGATCACCGAGAGACCGGTTGGTCGCTTCCGGTCCACGCGAAGAGCTCGCGTGTCGATCCCCTCGTTCTCGATCGATCGTCGAACGAACGCTCCGAACAGGTCGTCGCCGATGACGCCGGCAAGCGCCACCCTGAGCCCGAGCCGGGCGGCTCCGCAGGCCAAGATGGCTCCGGAACCGCCGAGCACCAAAGCAGCGTCTTCGACGATCGTTTCGACCTGTCCGAAGGAAGGAGCGGCCTTGACTCCGAGGATCAGGTCGGGATTCGCGTCGCCGAGCACCAACAGGTCGATGCGCTCAGCCACCGGCGTAGCGTAGCGTCCGCGCACACGGCTCTCGGCGCGGGCTCGAGGACACGTCGCGACAGCACTGAGGCGCGTACGTCGCCGACGGTGAACCCCATCCGATCTTGCCGATCGGATGGGGTCGCCGGTTGGATGGACCGAGGGTGCCTTACATCACCTCGACGATTTCGTACACGGTGATGCTGCCGCCGCCCTGAAGGGCGGGCGAGCCCTTGGCAAGCTCGGCTGCCCGGTCGAGCGACTCCGCCGACAGGATCGTGTAGCCCGTGAACG
>CALGFI010000196.1 GCA_937881155.1 uncultured bacterium
AGCGTCGATGCCTTCGCCCATCGTCGCGCGAGGAACCCGTCGACGAAGTCCGTGATCGCCGCGATCGCGAACAGCGCGGCGGCGACGGCGAACGCGTACTTCGTGTCCGGCCCGGCAAGGACGAGCGCCATCACCACCGGGACGAGGACGATCCGCAGCCACGTGACGGCCGTGAGGAACACGGCGGCGCGTGTATCGGCTGTGGTTCTCAGGCGATGAACCTCACTCGTCCGGGTCACGCGGCATCGTAGCCTCGTTCACGCACGACGATCGTCGATGCAGTTCAGCTGTCGGCGCGCGTCCGCAGGAGCTCACGAACCTCGGTGGCGGACGAAAGCGAAAGCGCCTCCGCGGCGAGAGCGTCGGCGGCGTCGAGATCCGTCTCGCGGACGGCGTGCTTCACGTGAGGGATCGCCGGCGCGCTCATCGAGAGCTCGCGGACGCCGAGGCCGATGAGGAGCGGCGTCGCGAGTGGGTCGCCGGCCAGCTCGCCGCACACTCCCGCCCAGATGCCCCCGGCGGCCGCCGCGTGGGCGGTCCGGCGGATCAGCTCGAGGACCGCCGGATGGAGCGCGTCCGCGAGCGACGCCACCCGTTCGTTCCCTCGATCGGCCGCCAGCACGTACTGCGACAGGTCGTTCGTGCCGAGCGAGAAGAAGTCGACCTCCGGAGCGAGTCGATCGGCGGCGAGCGCGGCTGAGGGAACCTCGATCATGGCGCCGACCTCGAGCCGTTCGGCAACGCGAGCCCCGGAATCTGCGACGGCGTTCACGGCGCGGTCGATGGCACCGCGGGCGGCGCGAAGCTCTGCCAGCGTCGCCACCATCGGGAACATCACGCGAACGGGGTGGTCCGCAGCGACCCGGACGAGTGCGCGCAACTGGACGTCGAGCACGTCCGGTCGCATGAGGCCGAGCCGCAGTCCGCGAACCCCGAGGAAGGGGTTCGGTTCGTCGGGTTCGGCCAGGTAGGGCAGGGGCTTGTCCGCGCCCGCGTCGAGCGTTCGCACGAGCATCGGTCGGCCGTCGAGGGCTACCGCGGCTGCGCGGTAGGCGGCCTCCTGCTCGACCTCGGTGGGTGCGTCGTCTCGGTCGAGGAACAGGAACTCGGTGCGGAACAGACCGACGCCGTCCGCTCCGGCGTCGAGCGCTTGCGCGACGTCGTCGAGCGAACCGACGTTCGCGGCGACCTCGATGACGACGCCATCGCGTGTGATCGCCTGTTCGGCGGCTCGCTTGCGAGCGGCGCGATCCGTGTCGGCACGAACGCGACGCCGCGATTCGAACGCTTCGACCGTCTCGGCATCCGGATCCGGGACGACGATCCCTGCGTCGCCGTCGAGCGCGACGTTCGTGCCCTCGGCGACGTCGAGCACGTCGGCGCCGAGACCGACGACCGCGGGGATGCCGAGCGCGCGAGCCAGCACGGCTGCATGCGAGGTCGGCCCCCCGAACGCCGTCGCCACGCCGAGCGCGGTCGAACGGTCGAGCGCCGCCGCGTCTGCCGGTGCGAGGTCCGCCGCAACGAGTACCCCCGGCGCCTCGAGACGCGGCTTCGGCACCTCGACGCCGAGAAGACGCGCGAGGACCTGCGTCCCGACGCTGCGAACGTCGGCCGCTCTGGCGCGCTGGTACTCGTCGGCGATGTTCTCCCACGTCGTCGCGACCGCCTCGATCGCGTCGTGCCAGGCCACGGCAGCACTCTCGCCGGACGCGATCCCTTCGCGAGCCGCGCCGGCGATCGCCTCGTCGTCCAGGAGCAACAGGTGGGCGTCGAAGATCGCGGCTCGGTAGGCGCCCGCCCGTCCGGCCGCCGTCGAACGCTGGCGCTCGATGTCGCGCCGGGCCGCGGAGAGCGCTTCGTTCAGCGCCAGGAGCTCCTCCTGCACGCCGCGGCTGGTGGCGTCGTGAACCTCGAGCGACGGCGCGCGGAACAGGCGGACCTCCCCGACGGCAACGCCGGGCGAGGCCGGCAGGCCGGTCAGCGTTCGTCCGGCCACGGCGGCGCTCACGCTGCGGCGAACGACGGGCGTGGGTTCGGGTCTTTCCTCCTCGTCGCGTTCGTCGAAGTTGCGGTCGGCGAGCTCGCGCAGTGCGTCGATCGCTTCGCGTGCTTGCGGACCGGATGCCGATGCCTCGACGCGCTGTCCCTTCGTGACGCCGAGCGTCGCGACGGCGTTGAGGCTCCGTGCGGAGACCGGACCACGCCCCGTGTCGAGGTTGGTCACGTCAACGTCCGCGTCGAACGACGATGCCGTTCGAACGAGCAGCGCGGCGGGACGCGCGTGGAGCCCATGAGCGGTTCGAACGACGAGCTCCGCCGTCGCGCTGCCGCCTGCGTCGTCGCCGGTGCCGGGCGGCACCTCGGGGGGAGGAGCTTCGGCTCCGAGGTGTACCGCCTTCGCCGACAGCCCGCCCTGTGCCTCCGCCGCGACCTGTTCGAGCGTCGACCCGATCCGAGCCGAGACCGCGGCCGCCACTGCTCCCTCGACGAACGGCGCCGCGGTGAGCAGCACTCTGTCGCGTTGGCCGTCCGGCAACAGGTCGAGCGCCATCTCGGCCGAGAGGACGGCGCTCCCGAGATCCATCAGCACCAGGACCCCATCGTCGGACCACGCTCGTTCGATCGCCTGGACGACCAGCGCCGCATCCGTCCCGATCACCTGGTCCGGCGAGTCGAGCCCGCCCGCCGTCTCGATCCGAACGTCTTCGCCGCCCATCTGGCGCGCGAGCTCGGCCGCGCCCTCGGCGATGGAGCGGCTGTGCGAGACGAGAACGATGCCGACCACGCCGTGGCGTCAGGCTCGCGACGCGAGCGTGACGATGAGGGTGACGCCGTACGCGACCGTGACCACGCCGAGCACCACCAACGCGCGTGAGATCCATGCCCGCGCCCGCTCGCCGGTCGCGAGGTCGAACAGCACGCTCCGCAGGCCGAGCATCGCGTGGACGGTCACCACGACCAGGAACAGGAGCTCGATCGTGAAGATGACGGGATTCGCGACGTACTCGAGCACCTGCCGGTAGCTACGAAGGCCGCCGGTTCCCTGCACCACGAAGTGGTGCGCCACCATGTGGACGGTGATGAGCACGACGAGCGCCACGCCGGTGGAAGCGGTCGCCCGCCAGACCAGCGTCTGCCGGTCACGACGTTCCGTCCCGATGCCTCCATCCGTTCGAACCGTCACGTCAGCTCTCGCCCAGGATGCGGAACGCGCTGAGGGCCAGCACGAGCGTTCCGACGAACGCGCCCGCCCACCACAGTGCCTTCTGACGGTTCGGCACGTAGCCGGTTCCGACCAGCGTGACGCGCAGTCCGTTCAACCCGTGGTAGAGCAGTCCGAACAGCAACAGCACGTCGAGCAGCAGGAAGACCGTCGTCGTGGCGAGCTCCAGGAAGTCATTCCACGCCTCCCCGCCGCGGATCAACAGCGAGAGCACGGCCAGGTGAAGGTACAGGTAGAAGACCAACCCCAGACCGGTGATCCGGTTCCCCACGAACGCGAGGTGGCCGAGCGTTCGCCCCCTCGGGTCGAGCCACCCCACCGGGCGTGGCCCCAGGCCCTTGCGCTGGACCGGGCCTCGAGAGCGTCGTTCGTCGATCGCGTCGCTCATGTCGGATCGCTCCCGCGCGGCTGCTTTCGCAGCCGTCGACCGAGCAATGTCCCACGCAAAGACATGATCCGCGCCGCGGGGTTGACCCCGGATGGGCATGCGGCCGTGCACTCGAAGATCGCGTGGCATCGCCAGACGCCGTCGGGAGCGTTCGCCCACGAGAGCAGGTTCGCCACCTCGGCCCCGCGCGGCTCCTCGAGCACTCGTTCGCCCCACGCGAGGGCCGCCGGTCCCACGTAGCGCTCCGCGGTCACGACGACCGGGCACGCCGAGACACACAGCCCGCACTCGATGCAGTCCTCGTACCGCTCGTAGCTCGCGATCCCGTCGGGTGTATCCGCGTCGTCGAGGAACTCGCTCCCTCGGACGATCGGGTGATCATCGGGGAACCGCTCGAAGACCTCGCGCATGTCGACGACGAGGTCCGTGAGGACGGGCACGTTCGCGATCGGCTCGACGGTGATCTCGCGTCCGATGTCGTGGACCATCGTGACGCACGCGAGCCCTTCTTTCCCGTTCACACGCACGCCGCACGTTCCACACGACGCGTGAAGGCACGAGTGGCGGAGCGCGAGCGTTCGGTCGCGGTGGATCTGGATCCACCGGAGCGCTTCGAACACCGTCGTTCGGTGCCCGACCGGCACCTCGAACGTCTCGTAGTGGGGCCGCTCGTCTCCTCGCTTGTACCGAAACACTCGGAACCGGCGTGGCCCCGCCGGCGGTGCGGCCGTTCCGGCGGCGTCCGTATCGGTCCGCGCGTCGATCGTCATGCTCATGTCAGGCCGCGTACGCCTCGCTGTGCGGCGCCAGCTCCGTCTCGCGCGTTCGGCACTCCGCTTCGACACCGAGCTTGCGGCACACGATGTCCGCGCAGAGCTCGGCCATTCCGCGGAGCGTGGTCGCCTTTCCACCCGTGATCGTCACGAAGCCCTCGACGCCGTCGGTCTCCGCGTGGTCGTACGTCTTGAACGTTCGCGACAGCTCGCGTCCCGTGTCGGCGTCGCCGCGCGAGCCGATGAGGGGGCGAGCCGCAGACCACGCCGAGCGTAACTCCGCTCGTGCCACATCCGGGATCAGCTTGGCGCCTTCCTCGTACATCCGCTGCACGTGATCCTCAGGGACGTCGAGCTCTTCTGGGTCGTCGACCGTCCACGAGGACGTCCCGATGATCGAGAGCGCTCGCTGCGGAACGATGATGTCGCCGTCGCCGGAGCGGTGCATGCGGTTCACGACCATGTTGCAGAGCCTGCCTCGCAAAGCGAGCATGACACCGGGGGATGGGCGGATGGGGACGTCGACGCCGGCCATGGCGGCGACCTTCTCGCTCCACGGCCCGGTCGCGTTCACCACGACGTCCGCCGAGATCTCGGCCACCTTGCCCGTCACGTGGTCGCGGACCACCGCGCCCGACACGACGCGGTTGTTCACGACGAGGTCGAGCACCTCGACGTAGTTGCGGAGATCCGCGCCGTTGCGTTTGGCGGTGGCGAAGAACCGGAGGGGCATCCGCATGGCGTCCATCGTCGCGTCCGGAACACGAACGGCGGCTTTGAGCGAGGGGTTGAGGTTCGGCTCGAACGCGAGCGCCTGCTCCCGCGTCAGCTCCTGCGCGGGGATGCCGCAGTCGGCGCACGCCTTGACGAATTCGTCGTAGTACTCCATGTCCTCGTCGGTGATCGCCACGAACAGCCCGCCGTTCTCCTCGAACGTTCCCGGGCAGATCCGTCTGAGGATCGTGTTCTCCTCGATGCACTCGATCGCGGACTCAGCGTCGCCGACGGCGTACCGCGCGCCCGAGTGGAGAAGGCCGTGGTGCCGGCCCGTCGTTCCCGAGGTGAACTCGCCCCGCTCGACGAGTGTGACATGGAGGCCCCGAAGCGTGAGGTCGTGCGCGAGCGCGCCGCCGGTTCCCCCGCCGCCGACGATCAGCACGTGGAACGGCCGGGTGCCCGGTGCGCTCGTCATCGCCGCGAGTCTGCCATCGGGCACCCCGACGCGTTCGCCCTAGTGCTCGTGCTTGGACTCGTCCTCCTGGCCCTCGGCGAACGAGCCCTCGCCGTGCTCGTGCTCCTCGGACGCCTCCTGACCCTCCGCGAAGTCGCCGCCGTGCGCGCCGCCGTGCTCGTGCTCCGTCGACTGGCCCTCGGCGAACGAGCCGGTGTGCTCGTCCGCCTGGTCGTCCTCTCGCTCCTGCCCCTCGGCGAAGTCGCCGTGCTCGTGCTCCTTTTCCATCCGACCTCCTCCGACCGGTAACCGTTCAGGTATCGCCGGGGTCGCTCCGTTACTCGAGCCAGTCCATCGTCCGCTGGACGGCCTTCTTCCAGAACCCGTACTCCTTGTCGACCTCCTCCTTCGGCAGCTGGGGAGTCCACTCCTTGTCCTTCCCCCAATTCGCCCGAAGGTCCTCGACCTCCTTCCAGAACCCGACGGCGAGGCCGGCGGCGTACGCGGACCCGAGCGCCGTGGTCTCCGCCACCTGCGGGCGGATCACCGGGACGCCGAGCACGTCGGCCTGGAACTGCATCAGCAGCTCGTTGAAGACCATGCCCCCGTCGACTTTGAGCGAGGTGAGCTCGACGCCGGAGTCGGCGTTCATGGCGTCGACGACCTCCTTGGACTGCCAGGCGGTCGCCTCGAGCACCGCTCGCGCGATGTGCCCCTTGTTGACGTACCGGGTGAGGCCGGCGATCACGCCGCGGGCGTCGCTGCGCCAGTACGGTGCGAACAGACCCGAGAACGCCGGGACGAAGTACGCCCCCCCGTTGTCCTCGACGGTTGCCGCCAGCGCCTCGATGTCGGCCGACTTCTCGATCATGCCGAGATTGTCGCGGAGCCACTGTACGAGTGCGCCGGTGATGGCGATCGACCCCTCGAGCATGTACACGGCCGGCTGGTCGCCGATCTTGTATCCAAGTCCGGTGATCAGTCCGCTCTTGCTCGGTACCTGCTCCGTTCCGGTGTTCAGCAGCAGGAAGTTGCCGGTCCCGTAGGTGTTCTTCGCCTCGCCGACGGAGTAGCAGGTCTGGCCGAACAGCGCCGCCTGCTGGTCGCCGAGGTCTCCGGCGACGGGAACACCCGCGAGGTCTCCCCTCGCCTCGCCGTACACGTCGCTGGAGGGCCGGATCTCCGGCAACACGGCGCGAGGGACGCCAAGGATCCCGAGGATCTCGTCGTCCCACTCCAGCATCTCGAGGTTCATCATCAGCGTCCGGCTGGCGTTGGTGACGTCGGTCACGTGCACGCCGCCCTCCGGGCCGCCTGTGAGGTTCCAGATGCACCAGGTGTCGATGTTGCCGAACAGGACCTCGCCGCTCTCGGCTCGCTCGCGGACGCCGTCGACGTTGTCCAGGATCCACTTGATCTTGGGGCCCGAGAAGTACGTGGCGATGGGCAGGCCGGTCTTGGGCCGGAACCGATCCTGTCCGCCGTCCGACGACAGCTGATTGCAGATCTGGTCGGTGCGCGTGTCCTGCCAGACGATCGCGTTGAAGACGGGCTTCCCGCTGGCTTTCTCCCAGACGACCGTCGTCTCGCGCTGGTTGGTGATGCCGACGGCCGCGATGTCGCTCGCCTTCAGCCCGGCCTTCTGCAGCGCGCCCGAGATCACCTCCTCGCAGCGCTGCCAGATCTCCATCGCGTCGTGCTCGACGTGGCCGGGCTTGGGGTAGATCTGCTCGTGCTCCTTCTGATCGATGCCCTTCACCTGACCCGCGTGATCGAAGATCATGAAGCGGGTGCTGGTGGTGCCCTGGTCGAGGGCAGCTACGAAGTCTGCCATCGCCGCTCCTTTCCAATCGTCAGTCGCCAGCCCAGGTGTCGGCGACGGTTTTCAGCAGAAGCCACGAAGACGTCGCGCCGGGATCCTGGTGCCCGGCGCTCCGCTCGCCCAGGTAGCTCGCACGCCCCTTGCGGGCGACCAGCGGGATCGTGGCCTTCATCCCCTCCTCGGCGGCTGCCGCCGAGCGCCGCAATGCCTCGGCGAACGACGCCCCGTCCTCCAGCGCCGCCCGGTACGCGTCGCGTCCCGGGACCAGTGCGTCCGCCATCGTCTTGTCCTGGAGTTCGGCCTTCCCGCGGGCGATCACGCCGTCGACCGCGGCGGCCAGCGCCGCCTCCCAGTCGGCAGGTTCCAGCTCGCTCTTTCCGCTCGTGGCCGCGCCGAGCTGGAGGAACAGGGTCCCGTACAGCGGCCCGCCGGCGCCGCCGACCGTTGAGACGAGCGTCATGCCGACCGTCTTCAGCGTGGCCCCAATGTCACCAGAGGCATGCCCGTTAAGCTTGGCCAGCACAGCCTTCATGCCTCGGTTCATGTTGATCCCATGGTCGGCGTCGCCGATCGCGGAGTCGAGCTGGGTCAGGTGGTCCTTCTGTTCCGCGATCACATCGGCGTAGGCCTGTATGAATCGCACGACGTCGTCGTACGTCACGGCCAACACCACACCTCCACGGGGCCGGGGTGCGGTCTCCATTGGCCCGCACCCCGGGACCCGTCGCCTAGACGCCCCAACGAAGCCCCGGCGTCTTGACCGGCGCGTCCCACAGCCGGATCAGCTCGTCGGACAGCTTCAGCAGGGTGATCGAGCAGCCAGCCATCTCGAGCGAGGTGATGTAGGAGCCGATCAGGTTCCGCGCGATCGTGACGCCGCGACCCTTCAGGAACTTCGCCACCTCGTTGTAGACCACGTACAGCTCGATCAGCGGTGTTCCACCCATCCCGTTCACGAACGCCAGCACCTGATCACCCTGCTTGAACGGGACATCGTCGACGACCGCGGTCGCCATGATCTCCACGATCTCCGCGGCCGGCTTGAGCTTGGTGCGCTCGCGACCCGGCTCGCCGTGGATGCCGATGCCGATCTCGATCTCGTCGTCGCCGATCTCGAAGGTCGGCTTGCCCGCCGCAGGAACGGTGCACGAGGTGAGCGCCATGCCCATGCTGCGGCCGTTCGCGTTCACCTCGCGAGCGATGTCCGCGACCTCCTTGAGCGAACGCCGTTCCTCCGCCGCGGCGCCGGCGATCTTCTCGAGCAGGACCGTCGTGCCGACGCCGCGCCGTCCCGCCGTGTACAGGCTGTCCTGCACGGCGACGTCGTCGTCCACGAGGACCGATTCGACGTCGATCCCTTCGGCGCGGCACAGATCCGCCGCCATCTCGAAGTTCATGACGTCGCCGGTGTAGTTCTTGACGATGTGGACGACGCCGGCGCCGCCGTTCACGGCCTTGGTCGCCGCCTCCATCTGATCGGGGGTCGGGGAGGTGAAGACCTGGCCGGGACAGGCAGCGTCGAGCATCCCGACGCCGACGAACCCACCGTGCATCGGCTCGTGGCCCGATCCGCCCCCGGAGACGAGCGCCACCTTCCCCTGGACCGGCGCATCGGCACGCACGATGTAGTGCGGGTCGTAGAAGACCCTGACGAGGTCGGGATGAGCGGCCTCGATCCCCTGTAGCTCCTCGGTGACGACGTCGTCTGGCTTGTTGATCAGCTTCTTCATGCGGGCCTCCTCCTCACCACCCACAACGGGCGACCGGTCGCGGTGCTCCTTCCGTCACCCCCTCACGTGATCGCCGGGAAGAACCACAGCCCCAGCAGCGCGCCGATGATGCCTCCGATGACCGGTCCGACGACGGGGACCCACGAGTAGCTCCAGTCCGAGTCACCCTTGCCGGCAATCGGCAGGATGAAGTGCATGGTCCGCGGGCCGAGGTCCCTGGCCGGGTTGATCGCGTATCCGGTGGGGCCACCGAGGGACATGCCGATGACCACGACGAGCAGACCCACGGCCAACGGCAGGCTGAGGGCGTTGCTCGCCGGGCCGAGCGCCAGGATCCCGAACACGAGGATCATCGTGCCGATGATCTCGGTGATGAGGTTCGCTCCGGTGTTGCGGATCGCCGGGCCGGTGGAGAACACGGCGAGCTTCAGGCCCGGATCTTCCGTTTCGCCCCAGTGCGGAAGGTACGCGAGCCACACGAGGGTCGCGCCGATCGCGGCGCCGATGAACTCACCCGCGAGGAGCACCGGCACGTCGGCCCACTCGAATCCGAACTGCTCCGGGCCGATCGTGGCCAGCCCGATCGTCACCGCGGGGTTGATGTGCCCGAGGCCACCGCTCACGGCCGTCGCCGCCAGTACCCCCATGTACACGCCGAGTCCCCACGCGAAGGTGACGACGACCCAGCCGGCGTTCTGCGCCTTGGATCGGTTCAACAGCACGCCGGCGACGACGCCGTCGCCGAAGAGGACCAGCGTCGCCGTTCCCACAACCTCGCCGAGGAACATCTCTACGACCACCCCCTCGTCGGTGCCCGGGCGGGCACTTCGGCGGTAGCACACATCTGCGGCGAGACGCCGTCAAATCGCAACATGCTCGTCATC
>CALGFI010000197.1 GCA_937881155.1 uncultured bacterium
ACGAACGACGGGACATCGTTCCATCGCTCGGCGGCCGCGATGTGATCGGCCTCGACCTGCCGAAGGATCGGCGCGTGCCCGAGGAAGGGGATCGCGTTCGACTCGTCGAGCTGTGCCCTCGATTCGTCTAGTGCGCCTCGGACGAGGAGCACCCACCCGAGCAGCGCCCTGATCCCGCCGTGGCCGAAATCCGTCGCCACGGCGTCGCTGGCCATGGTGCGCAGAATCCCCTCGTAGCGTTCGGCGCTCGGAGCCTCCCGCGCGGCGGCGATGACTGCGGCGGCGCCGAACATGTTCTGGGAGAAGTACGGCGGGTGGTCGATGCGGGGGCCGAGGAGTCGCTCGACGGTCGGCGCGATCACGTCCAGCACGTACGACCAATTGCCGAGCTGGAGCGCGGCTTGCGCGCCCCAGCTGAGGCCGTGGATCGCCAGCCCCTCGATCCCCGTCTCGATCAGCTCGAACGAGTGGTCCGCGTACCGCTTAGCGCGTTCGTAATCGCCGATCATCAACGCGTTCCATGAGGCCATGTCGTGTACGTCGCCCGTCTCCCACGGGTCGTCGATGCGTTCGAGCAGAGCGAGCCTGCGTTCGATCAACGGTTCGTTCCTGCCGTAGTCGCCGATGACGACCAACGCCGAGCCCGCTCCGTCGAGCGCGGCCGCGGCGAGATCGGGCCGATCCTCAGCGAGCGCAGTATCCGCCGCTTCGACGCCCGACCGGAAGCATTCGTCGACCTCGTCCTGCGTGAACCCGCGGCGGGACGCGTACGCGAACGGCATGAACGCGACCGCGGTTAGCAGGCCGATGCGCTCGATCGAGCCCTCGGGGGCGCGCTCCAGTCCCACGTCGATGTACCGCCGGACGTCCTCCTCCGGCGGAAGGATCGCCATCGAGCCGGGCCAACGCAGCGGGTTCTCGACGCCTTGTGCGCAGGCACGCGCAATGGCCAGGCCATCCTCCCGGAGCTCCGCGAGTCGGATGTCGACCGCTTCGCGAAACGATTGCCACGACAGGTCGCCGTGGTAGGCGTTCCGCGCGGTGAGTCCACGTTGCTCGAGACTTCGCGCCCGTTCGAGCGGCGTGATGGCGATGGCGACCGCACGCTCCGAGAGGCGGAGAGCCGCCTCGACGGCGAATCGTCGGCGCGTGATCTCGGCGGCCTCCACGATCGCCTCGAACGCGCGAACGCGGAGCCGCTCGACGCCTTCGGGGTCGCCGCCGCCCGCACGCTCGGCGCGGTATGCCTCGTCGTAGTGGTGCGCGAGGAGCTCGGCGAACTCGGCACGCCGTTCTCCGGCCGTCGTCTCGATCCACTCCGCCACGGCGGCGTGCGCGTGCCCGCGCTCCCTTCGCGGGAGGCTTTCGTACGCGACGTCCCGCGTCAGGACGTGCTTGAAGATGAACTCAGGCTCCCCGGCGATCGTCGACGTGAGCTGGCTCCGGACGAGCTCGCGCTCTTCGAGCCGGTCGAGCGTCTGGCGCAGTTTGTCTCGGTCGCCGTTCAGAAGGAGCCCGACGGGTTCAGGCCAGAAGACGCGACCGACGACCGCGGCGCGCTGCAGCGTCCGCTTCTCCGCCGCGGCCAGCAGGTCGATCCGCGCGGCCAGGACGCCCTGAACGGTGTCGGGGATGTCGACGTCGGCGATGTCGGTCGCCGCGAGCCACCGATCCTCGCGGCGGACGATGCGGCCCTCGTCGATCAGTTGCCGGACGATCTCCTCCACGAAGAACGGGTTGCCCTCGGCGCGCTCCAGGATCCGCGCGTGAACCGTCTGGGGGAGGTCCTCGACCTCGAGGAGGAATGCCACGAGTCTGTCGGCGTCGTCAGGCGAGAGCGGTTCGAGCGAGATCGACGACACGTTCCGCTTGCCGCCGCCCCACCCCGGACGCCTGTTCGTGAACTCAGGACGGGCAGGACACACGAACAGCGCGGGCCCGACGACTCGGTCTGCGAGCTCCTCGAGGAGGTCGAGCAGCGCCGTGCCGGCCCAGTGGACGTCCTCGATCACGACGACGATCGGTGACCGTTTCGCGAGCGCGGAGAAGAGCGAGCGCCACGCCGAGTGGATGCGCGTGCGGACGTCACGCGGTTCCATCGCGCCGAGCGGAACATCCGGATCGTCCAGGCCCATCGTGTAGGCGAGTGCCGCGATCGCCGTCCGAGGGTCGGCCGCAACGTCGGTCGTGAGGAGCTCACCGCCGAGCGTTCGGATGAGGGCGATCGTCCGATCGGGGGGGTCGGATGCGCTGACGCCGGCGAGCCCCTTGAGGATCTCCGCGAGAGGCCAGTACGTGATCCCGTCGCCGTAGGGGAGACACCGGCCGCGCACGACGTTCGGCGAGGGCGTGTGCCGCTCGATCTCGGCCACGAACTCCGCGGTGAGCCGACTCTTCCCAACACCCGGATCTCCGTAGATCGTGACGAGATTCGGCGTACTCTCGGTCGCCGAGCGCTCGAAGAAGGTTCGCAGCAGCGCGAGCTCGTTGTCGCGCCCGACCATCGGCGCTCGGAGACCCGGGACACCGCGCTCCGAGCGCTCGGGCGCCGCAGCCTCGAGAACGACGGCGCGAACCGGCTGTTCGCGGCCTCGGACATCTTGCGTCGACGGCTCGTGGAATCGGAACCCCCGAGCGGCGCGCGCAGTGCGCTCGGCGACGACGATCGTTCCGGGCTGGGCCGAGTGTTCGAGCCGCGCTGCGACGTTGACGGCGTCGCCGGTGACCATCGGCTCCCCGGGCTGCGCCTCGATGGCCGCGAGCACCTCGCCGGTGTTGACGCCGATCCGGATCTGCAGCGTCACGTCGTAGCGCGAGGAAAGGTCCTCGTTCACCTGCTCGAGCCGGCGTTGCATCCGGAGAGCCGCGCGGAGCGCTCTCGACGGGTCGTCCTCGTGGGCGATCGGCACGCCGAACGCGGCCATCACCGCGTCGCCGATGAACTTCTCGACGGTTCCGCCCTCTGCTTCGATCTCCTCGCGCATCGCCTGGAAGAACGTCGTGAGGACCTCGCGGAGCCGTTCCGGATCGAGGCGCTCGCCGAGCGCGGTCGAGCCCGTCACGTCGGCGAACAGCATCGTCACCAGCCGTCGTTCCTGTCCTACCGGGAGGTTCGGCTCGACGAAGGCGGTGCCGCAGCTCGGGCAGAACCGAGCGCCAGGAGGCCGCTCGGCGCCGCAGACGGGACAAGCGGGGACGAGCGACGAACCACACGACACGCAGAAGCGGGCGCCGTCCGGGTTCTCCGATCCGCACCGCTGGCAGGTCGTCACCGGCCGAGTGTAGGCGCGGGCCGGACACGCGATCGTCGGCCGAGACCGATTTGCCGCTCGATAGACTCGCTATGTGAGCTCGACGAGCGAAACCACGGCGCGGACGACGACCGTTCCCGACAAGCCGAGCCTGGACGGCCTCGAGGCGAAGTGGGACGAACGCTGGGAGGCCGAGGGCACGTATCGATTCGACCGCTCGAAGTCGCGCCAGCAGATCTATGCGATCGACACGCCGCCCCCGAC
>CALGFI010000198.1 GCA_937881155.1 uncultured bacterium
CCACCAGGTTGGCGAGGCGCCTGGCCGACCGGCTCGTCTATGGCCGGCGCGCGACACCATACGAGGTGCTGACGGAGTTCTCCGAGCGGGTCGGCGACGCGTACGCGACCGAGGACGTCCTGGGCCGGATGGCGCGCATCCTCGGCGAGGGCGTCGGTGCGAAGAGCGCACGAGTGTGGTTGCGCGTCGGCGGCGAGCTGCGTCCGGCCAGCTCATGGCCGTCCGACATCCCGGCTCGAGAACCGGTTCGTGTCGCCGGAGAGGTGATGCCCACGATCGAGAAAGAGACGGCCGTCGAGGTTCGCGACAAGGGCGAGCTCCTCGGCGCGCTCTCCGTCGCGATGGCGCCCAACGACCCGATGACGATCGCGAAGGAACGACTGGTTCGGGACCTGGCCTCGCAGGCTGGCCTCGTGCTCAGGAACGTGCGGCTCGTCGAGGAGCTCCGAGCGGCCCAGCGCCGGATCGTCGCGGCACAGGACGCCGAACGACGCCGTCTCGAACGCAACATCCACGACGGCGCGCAGCAACAGCTCGTCGCGCTGAGCGTGAAGCTGCGCCTTGCCGAGTCGTTCGTCGCTAAGGATCCGGCCAAGGCGGAGGCGATGTTGGAGGACGTTCGGAACGAGACACAAGTCGCGCTCGAGGACCTCCGCGATCTCGCCCGAGGTATCTATCCGCCGCTGCTCGCGGACAAGGGGCTCGCCGCGGCGCTTGAGTCGCAAGCGCGCAAGTCCGCGATGCCGGTCGAGGTGTCGCCTGACGGAGTGCGCCGGTACTCGCAGGAGGTCGAGGCCGCCGTGTACTTCTGTGTGCTCGAGGCGCTGCAGAACGCTGCCAAGTACGCCGACGCGTCGCGGACGAGCGTCGAGCTCGGCGAGCGCGACGGGTGGCTGACGTTCAAGGTCGTCGACGATGGCGCCGGGTTCGATCCGGCGTCCGTCGCGCGCGGATCGGGATTGCAGGGGATCGCGGACCGACTCTCCGCCCTCGACGGGAAGGTCGAGGTTCGTTCCGCGATGGGTGAAGGAACGACGATCGTCGGCCGGATCCCGGTCGCGGCGGTCGCCGAACGCGACTGACGAGGGGGCCGAGATGGAGCGCTCCACCGCAGACACGGGCGAGCACCGCGGCAGCGGCACCGCCTTCCGAATCGTCGCCGGCATCCTCGGGGTCGGCGGAATCGCGTTGAGCCTTCCGTTCACGATCATCTCGTTCATCGATGAATCAGAAGCGATCCACCGTCTCCACAACGTGGCGTTCACGGCGCTGTACGGCGTGCTCCTCGGCGTCGCGTTGCTCGTGTGCGCCGCCAGGCCCGAACTCAACGTCTCGTCGTTCTTCGTCGCCGTAGCGTCCGGGATCGCCGGCGCGATCGCGGGCCTGGCGTCCGAGGATTTCATCTCGGGCGTCTGGTACACCGCGCCGATCTCGATCGTCATCATGTGGCTGCTGCACCCGTCGCGCTCGAGGTTGCTCCGCCCGAGCGGCGTCGATCTTCCGACGCTCGCGCTATCGCTTCTCGCGTTCGTTCCTGCGATCGCGTTCCTGCTCACGCAGTCCGAGCTCCAACGCACCGGCTCGGCGGCAGATCCGCACTGGGAGTTGCATCACTACAGCGGGATGGCCGCGGCGGTGCTGGCGCTTCCCCTCTGTGGGTTCGCCGCCTCGTTCCGCGAGTCGGGCCGGCGGTTGGGGGCGTGGCTCGTGGGGATCGCCGCCGTGATGATCGGCTTTGGCTCGCTGCTTCTGTCGGACTACGCCGGGGCGCTCGACGCCATTTGGGCGTGGCTCACGCTCGCATGGGGCGTGGCGATGATCGCATCCACGATGGTGGCCCGCGAGCGAGTTCGAACGCCGTGAGCGATCGCACCGCCCGCCGGCTCGCCTGGGCGTTTTTCGGGGTGGAGCTCGTCCTCTTCGGCATCGGCGTCTGGCTCACGATCCTCATCGGCAGTCACCGTGGGGACGTGGTCGCCGACGTCGTGAGCGACGCCGGGTACCTGTTGGCCTTCGTGC
>CALGFI010000199.1 GCA_937881155.1 uncultured bacterium
CTCGTTCAGAAGTTCATCAACTCGTGGAATCACGAATTCCCAACGGAGTGGGACCGCCTCGGTACCCCGGAGAAGGCAAAAGCATGGCTCGTCCGGTGGGGCCTCCTCGAGCCCGATGCCACGCTCACGGAGCCCGAACGTGTCCGACTGGTTCGGCTGCGGGAGTCTCTGCACGCGCTCGCCGACGTGAACCGGGACGGCGCCGCGCTCGCGGACGGCGATCTCATCGTGCTCGAACGCGAGGGCAAGGCTGTGTCTCGATTCAGCTTCGATCGGCATGGAGGGATGACACTCGAGCCCACGGCATCCGGTGTGGACGGTTCGATTGCGCGCCTGCTCATGATCGTCTTCGAGGCGCAGCTGGCCGAAACATTCGGGAGGCTCAAGAGCTGCCGGCAGTGCGGCTGGGCGTTCTACGACCGATCGAAGAACCGCTCCGGCAGCTGGTGCGCGATGTCGATCTGCGGGAACCGGAAGAAGAACCGCGCGTACCGCCGCCGGAAGGCCACAAGTCTGCCCGTCGGAAGTGATCTGACAGGAGCGACACCTGATCCCGAAGGGTTCGCTAGCTGACGACCTGCCCGATCAACGGGGAGTGTGGTGGCCTCCTCTTGACTGTGGAGCGGGCGACGGGAATCGAACCCGCACCACCAGCTTGGAAGGCTGGAGCTCTACCATTGAGCTACGCCCGCGTGCATCCGAAGCGTAGCAGCGAGATCTGACGCCTCGCCTCTTCAGCTCGACTTCTGGCCGCTCCGGAGGTCCATCCAGTTCTTTTCGATCGAGACGTACCTCTGCCACGCGGTCACCCATCCTTGGTCGTTCCGCGGGAAGCGCTCGACCGGCTGCTGCGGCGCGTTCCGGTCCCAGATCCCGAAGTAGTCGGCGCCGTAGCCGAGCAGGTATTGCGATCCGGTGTGGGTGAACTCGATCTTGACGTCGGACGTCGGCTGCGCGGTCTGGGCAGCCGCTGCAGTCTCTGCGGCTGCCGGCACGCCTTGCGCCGCAGGAGGTTCCTCTGCTGCCGGAGGCTGCGATTGCGATGACGTCTGAGATGCCGAGGCGGCGGAGGGGTAAGCCGCGGGCGTGGGGACGCTCGTAGGCTGCGGCGTGGGGACTTGCGCTGCAGGTACCGTCGCAGCCGGCGTCGCCTGAGGTGGTTTCGCCTCGGACGCGGCGGGCTGCGCGGGACGCTCCGCCGGTACCGGCTGAACCACCGTCGTCTGCGGCACCGGCCTCGGCACATCCTTCAGCCCGCTTTTTCGCTCTTCCATCTTGGGCCGCGCACCCTCGGCCCCCGCCGGGATCTCGTCGACCAGCCACGTCTGACACCAACGGCAGCGGATCGCGGCGTCCTTGATCTCCTCCGCGCAGTACGGGCACGTTTTCATGGAACGCTCCTTCGGCCGAGACGGGAGGAAAGCCTACCGAGACGCCCGGGCGAACGCGTCACGCGCCTTTGACGATCTCGCCGCCCTTCATGACGAACCCGACGTCGGTCAACACGTCGACGTCCTCGAGTGGGTCGCCCGCCACCGCGATCACGTCGGCGAACAGCCCTGGCTCGATCGCCCCGACGCGATCGCGCCACCCCATCAGGTCCGCGGCAACGACGGTCGCGCTCTGCACGGCCTGCATCGGCGTCATGCCGAACTTCACCATGTAGGCGAACTGCTTCGCGGCCATCGCGTGCGGGTACACACCGCTGTCCGTCCCGAACGCGATCTTGACGCCGGCGTCGACACACTTCGCGAACCCATGCCGCTGCGCCTCGGTCGTTTCGTCGTTCTTGCGCAGCACTTCGGCGGACCACCCGTTCGCGTGGCCCTGTTGTGCGATCCAGTCACCGTTCCACACGTCCGCGACGAGATATGCGCCCGCGTCCTCCATCAACGAGATCGCCTCGTCGTCCATCAGGGAGCCGTGTTCGATCGACCGCGCACCGGCGCGAACGGCACGCCTGATTCCCTCCGCGCCGTGGGCGTGGGCTGCGACGTGTTTCTTGTACAGCGCTGCCTCCTCGACCGCCGCGCGAAGCTCTTCTTCGCTGAACTCCGGCGCACCGGGGACCGTCCCTTCGGTCAGCACCGCGCCGGTCGCGATGACCTTGATGAAGTCGGCGCCGCCGTGGAGGATCCGCCGCACCGCGTTTCGAACCTCGTCCGCCGAGTTCGCCACGCCGAACCGCAGATCGCGCGGGACGATCGCGTCCACGTCGGGTGGCAGCCCCGTCAGGTCGCCGCCGCCGCCCGAGCAGGTCACGTACGCGCCGGCGCACATCATCCGCGGCCCGAGCACGTCGCCCCGATCGATCGCGTCGCGCAACGCCACGTCGACGAACGCCCTGAACGTGCCGATGTCGCGAACGCTGGTAAAGCCGGCCATGAGCGTGTCACGCGCGTTCCGAACCCCGGAGAGCGCCTCCTGCGCTCCACTCCGCTGTAACAGCGCGGCGTACCCGTGGCCGGTCTCGAGCTCACCGATCAGGTGCGCGTGGCAATCGATGAGTCCGGGCAGGACTGTGAACTGCGACAGGTCGATGACACGTGCGCGTTCTCCATACGTGCCGCCATCCGGTTCGATCGACTCGATACGCTGACCGCGAACCGAGATCACCTGCGCCCGCTTCACGTCACCGGCGAGGACGTCGACGAGACGTCCCGCGCGGATGAGCGTCGTATCGGCCACCTACGGCTCGCCGAGCCGGAAGGAGAGATCCGCGGTCAGATCGGGCACGTCCATCTGGGCTTTCTGCAGTCGTCCGCTGTAATCCCAGTTCATCGCTTGCCACCGCGTGAACTGGTCGAGCACCCACACGCCCGACTGGCGCGAACCGTTCCCGCTCCTCCCGTTGCCGCCGAACGGCAGGTGCGCTTCGGCGCCGGTCGTCGAGTTGTTGACGCTCACCATGCCGGCCGAGACCCGCTCGCGGAACCGGAACACGTTCTTCGGGTCGTTCGTGTAGATCGATGCCGACAGCCCGTAGCCGTGGCCGTTCGCCAGCGCCAGCGCCTCGTCGAAGTCGTCGAACGACGCCACGCCGACGATCGGGCCGAACGTCTCCTGTTTGTACAGGTCGTCCTCCATCGTCACGCCGTCGACGATCGTGGGATGAACGAAGAGACCGGCGTCGGGATCGCCGACGAACCCGTCACGGGGGCTCTCACCCGTGATCCGGCCCGTCCCGCTCGAGCCGTACAGGTCGTGGTGCGGCTGCACCCAGTCGAACCATCCGAGGAATCGATCGCAGAAGCGCGAGCTGATCATCGGTCCGTACAGCACGTCTTCGAACGGGTCGCCGATCGCCGCCGTCTCGACGGCGCGAGCGAACCGCGACAGGAACTCGTCGTGCACCGAGCGATCGACGATCACGGTGCCGAGCGATGTGCACCGCTGTCCAGCCGTGCCGAACCCGCTGAACAGCGCGCCCTCGACGGCGAGGTCGAGGTCCGCGTCCGGCATCACGAGGAGCGGGTTCTTCCCGCCCAGCTCCAGGGTCGGCGACTGAAGGTGCCGACCACAGAGCTCTCCGAGCCGCCGCCCCACCTCCGTCGAGCCGGTGAACCCGACCTTGTCGACGAGCCCTTCGCCGAGCGCACTCTCCAGCCCCTCGAACGTCGTCGCGCCGTCCGCAAGCACCATGTTGAACACGCCCGTCGGAAAGCCGGCGTGTACGAACAGCTCCGCAAGCGCCCGCGACGTGGCTGGCGCATACTCGGCGGGCTTCCACACCACGGCATTCCCGCACAGCAGCGCCGGCACGAGATACCAGGACGGAACTGCCACCGGGAAGTTCCCCGCGGTGACGATCGCCGCCACGCCGACGGGGTTCCGGAACGTGAACAGCTGTTTGTCCGGCAGCTCACTCGGCACCGTCATCCCGTAGAGGCGGCGCCCTTCCGACACGAAGAAGTTGCACGTGTCGATGACTTCCTGAACCGAGCCGCGCGACTCCTTGATCGGCTTTCCGATCTCGCGCGTCATGATCCGCGCCAACGCCTCTGCGTTCTCCTCGACAAGCCGGCCGAGCTGCTGGATGGCGCGCCCGCGAACGGGCGCTGGCACGCGCCCCCACGCCATCTGCGCCTCACGAGCGGCACGGCACGCCTGCACGAACGACGTCGCGTCGCCGAGACGTGCTTCGGCGACCTTTTCGTCAAGCCGCGCGGGGTTACGGATGTCGAGCGTTCCACCCGGCGCGTCCTGGACCCACCTGCCGTCGACGAACGAGGCGATCGATTGCGTCATTGGCCTCATCCTACGAGGCGTCGCGCCGCGGCTTCTCGTACCTGAGAAGCATCAGGGAGTGCGCGACGACGTTGACGTTGACCCGCTTCCCCCGCTCGAGCGGTCGACCCGGCTGCGCCGTGTTGATCAGGACGCGCCACTGTCCCTGTTCGTCCTCGACCCGTGGCATGGCGAAAGCGCGTGACCTCGTCCCCGCGTTCAGCAGCATGAGGATGGTGTTCCCGAAGATGGGGCGGCCGCGTTCGTCCACCTCGTCGGTCGCCCTGCCGTGCAGCAGCATCCCGAGCACCTGGTTCGACTGGTCGTCCCAATCGCCCTGGGTCATCTCGGTGCCGTCGGGACGCAGCCACGACAGGTCCTTCGCCTCACCGCCGGGAACCGGCCGTCCGGTGAGGAACGTTCGCCGACGAAGCACCGCGTTCGAACGGAAGATCCCCAAGAGCTCGCGCGTGAACGCGACCAGCGCTCTGTCCTCGGAAGACAGATCCCACGCCACCCATGAGATCTCGTTGTCGAGTGCGTACGCGTTGTTGTTTCCCTGTTGCGTGCGCCCCATCTCGTCGCCGGCGAGGAGCATCGTCACGCCCTGCGACAGGATCAGCGTGCCGAGGAAGTTCCGCTTCATGCGTTCGCGCGTGGCGTTGATCCGCGCCGACTCTGTCTCGCCCTCGGCGCCCCAGTTCCGGCTGTAGTTGGCGTCGGTGCCGTCTCGGTTCGCCTCGCCGTTGGCTTCGTTGTGCTTGCGCTCGTACGTCACGAGGTCGTGGAGCGTGAACCCGTCGTGCGCGGTGACGAAGTTCACGCTCGCGTAGGTCCGACGACCACTCGCGGCATACAGATCGCTCGAGCCGGACAATCGAGAGGCGAGCTCGGGCACCTGGCCCTGGTCACCGCGCCAGAACCGGCGAACGCAGTCGCGGTACCTCCCGTTCCACTCCGCCCAGCCCGTCGGGAAGTTGCCGACCTGATACCCGCCCTCGCCGAGGTCCCACGGCTCCGCGATGAGCTTCACGTGCCCGATCATCGGGTCCTGCTGGATGATGTCGAAGAACGTCCCCAGCCGGTTCACCTCGTAGAGCTCCCGGGCGAGCACGGGTGCCAGGTCGAACCGGAACCCGTCGACGTGCATGTCGCCGATCCAGTAGCGGAGGCTGTCCATGATCATCTGCATCGTTCGCGGGTGGATCATGTTCAAGCTGTTACCGGTGCCGGTGAAGTCCATGTAGCGGCGGCGATCGTTCGGCTCCAGCCGGTAGTACGCGTCGTTGTCGATCCCGCGCAGCGATAGCGTCGGTCCGAGATGGTTCCCCTCGCCGGTGTGGTTGTAGACGACGTCGAGGATGACCTCGATGCCCGCCTTGTGGAGCGCTTTCACCATGGACTTGAACTCGTCGACCTGCTGTCCCCCGCCGCCGGTCGCGTACGCGACGTGCGGTGAGAAGAAGCCGATCGAGTTGTACCCCCAGTAGTTCGACAGGCCCCGTTGGACGAGCGCGCGCTCGCTGACGAACTGGTGGACCGGGAGGACCTCGACAGCGGTGACGCCGAGCGAGAGCAGATGATCGAGGATCGGATCGGACGCCATACCCAGGAACGTGCCGCGCAGCTCGGGAGGCACGTCGGGGTGGCGCATCGTCATGCCGCGGACGTGACACTCGTAGATCACGGTTCGATTCCACGGTGTGTCGGGCGCCCGGTCGTCGCCCCAGGTGAACGCCGTGTCCACGACGACGCCCTTCGGCATGTGGCCGGCGCTATTGCGGTCGTCGAAGGCGAGGTCCTCCGCGGGATCGCCGATCCGGTAGCCGTAGAGCGAGTCGTCCCAGTCGATCGTGCCGGTGATCGCCTTCGCGTACGGGCAGATCAGCAGCTTGTTCGGGTTGAAGCGGTGCCCCTCCTGCGGCTCGTACGCCCCGTGAACGCGGAACCCGTACAGGGTCCCGGGACGCGCGTCGGGCAGATACGCGTGCCACACGAGGTCCGTGCGTTCGCGCAGCTGGATGCGCTGGGACTCGGCGGCGTCGTCCGGCCGCTCGAACAGGCAGAGCTCGACCGCCGTGGCGTGCTCTGAAAAGAGCGCGAAGTTCACCCCCTCGCCGTCCCACGTCGCGCCGAGCGGCGATGGCGAACCGGGCCAGACGCGCGAGGTCAGGAGGCCTCCGGCGTGAGGAAGACCGCGCCGAGGGGCGGGAGCACGAGTGCCAGCGAGTGCTGCCGCCCGTGCATCCCGACATCGTCCGCTTCGAGGCCGCCGTAGTTCCCCTGTCCGCTCCCGCCGTAGGTCTCGGCGTCGGTGTTCAGCACCTCTCGCCACCGCCCACCCACCGGGACGCCGACGCGGTAGCGGTGCCGCGGCACCGGCGTGAAGTTCGCGACGAACAGGACCGGCCGTCCCTTCCGAGGCTTGCGAAGGAAGGAGATGACGCTCGCGGCGCGATCCGACGCGTCCACCCACTCGAACCCGTCCGGGCTCGCGTCGAGCTCGTGCATCGCCGGCTCGTCGCGGTACAGCGCGGCGACGTCGGCAACCATGCGCCGCACGCCCTCGTGCGGCGCACGCTGCAGGAGGCCCCAGTCCAGGCCGGACTCGTGGTTCCACTCGGTGGTCTGCGCGATCTCGCCGCCCATGAACAGGAGCTTCTTCCCGGGCTGGGCGAACTGATACGCGTACAGCAGGCGGAGATTCGCGAACCGCTGCCAGTCGTCGCCCGGCATCTTCGCCAGCAGCGAGCCCTTGCCGTATACGACCTCGTCGTGGGAGAGCGGCAGGACGAAGTTCTCGTTGAACGCGTACAGCATCCGGAACGTGATCGTGTCGTGCTGATGCGTGCGGTAGACGGGATCCTTCGACATGTACAGCAGCGTGTCGTGCATCCACCCCATGTCCCACTTGTATCCGAACCCCAGGCCGCCGGCGTCGACGGGAGTCGAGACGCCCGGCCACGCGGTGGACTCCTCCGCGATGGTCTGGATGTCGGCGTGAGCTCCGTAGAGCGTCGTGTTCATCGCCCGCAGGAACTCGACCGCCCGGAGGTTCTCGCGCCCACCGCGCTCGTTCGGTATCCACTCTCCCTCGCGCCGCGAGTAATCGAGGTAGAGCATCGACGCAACGGCGTCTACGCGGAGACCGTCCGCGTGGTACCGCTCGAGCCAGTGCATCGCGCTCGAAAGCAGGAAGGAGCGCACCTCGTTCCGGCCGTAGTTGAAGATGTAGCTCCCCCAGTCCGGATGGAATCCCTGACGGGGGTCGGCGTGCTCGTACAGGTGCGTCCCGTCGAAGTACGCCAGCCCGTGCTCGTCCGAGGCGAAGTGCGACGGCACCCAGTCCAGGATCACGCCGATGCCCTCGCGATGCAGCAGGTCGATCAGCGCCATCAGGTCCTGCGGCGCGCCATACCGGCTCGTGGGCGCGAAGTACCCCGTCGTCTGGTAGCCCCACGACCCGTAGAACGGATGCTCCATCACGGGGAGCAACTCGACATGCGTGAAGTTCAGCGACTTCACGTGGTCGGCGAGGCGACGGGCGATGTCGCGATAGCCGAGCATCTGGCCCGTTTCGTCCCGCATCCACGACCCGAGGTGGACCTCGTACACGGCGGCCGGCGCGTCGATGGCCTGGCCACCGCCACGACCCCGCATCCACTCGTCGTCGTGCCACTCGTACGACGTGTCCCACACCACGCTTCCCGTCCGCGGGGGAACCTCCCAGAACGTCGCGAGCGGATCGCCCTTGTCGACTCGATAGCGGCCGTCGCGTGAGGCGACGTGGAACTTGTAGATCGTGCCGTGCCTCGCGCCCGGGACGACTCCCTCCCAGATGCCGCTCGATCCGAGTGGGCGAAGCGGGTCGGCGGTGCGGTTCCACCCGTTGTGGTCACCGATCACCGATACCGAGCCCGCTCCGGGCGCCCACACCGCGAAGTACGTCGCCGACTCACCGTCGATCGTCGTCGGATGCGCTCCCAGCCGCTCGAACAGTCGCGCGTGCGTTCCCTCGTTGAACAGGTACAGGTCCTGGTCGGTGAGGAGCGACATGTCGTGCCGAACCCGGCTCGAGCTCACAGAGGTTCCTTCAACAGTTCGACGACGCCGGTGACGGGGATGGGGAGCCACTCGGGTCGGTTGTTCGCCTCGTACGACACCTCGTACAGCGCCTTGCCGAGCATGTAGCCGTCGAGAAGAACGCGAAACTCCTCGCGCGTGCGCGCGTGGAACGGGGTGCTTTCGGCGATGTCGAGGTACTCGCGCAGGAACGTGCCGGCCACCGAGACGTACCACAGGCGCACCCACGGGGCGATGCGAACCGCCTGTTCGGGCTCCACAAGGTCGCCGGCGCGCGCCGCGACGTGCGCGGCGTAGTGGAACGAACGGACCATGCCGGCGACGTCGACGAGCGGGAGTCGTTTGATGCGGCGTTCGCCGATCGAGCGAGCCGGCTCCCCCTCGAAGTCGATGAT
>CALGFI010000200.1 GCA_937881155.1 uncultured bacterium
ATCAGCACCCGGTCCGTGAAGGTGCCCTGTTCCGACTCGTCTGCGTTGCACACGAAATAGTGCGGACTCACCGGCTGCTTGCCGACGGCCTCCCATTTCACGCCGGCGGGGAACGCGGCGCCACCGCGGCCGAGGAGGGTCGAGTCCTTCAGCTCCGCGATCACGCCTGCTGGACCGAGCTCAACCGCCCGACGAAGCGCCTCGTAGCCGCCCTGCGCCCGGTAGTCGTCGAGCGATGCGGGATCCACCAGGCCGACGCGGCGCAGGAGGCGTCGTTGACTCACTGGTTGGGGAACCGCGCCCTCATCGTGTGGACCGATCCCCCACCCGCCTCCATCCACGAATGGACGCATCGAGTCCATCGATGCGTGGGCGATCTGCGGCTGCGTACCACCTCCGGTCGTCTGCAGGAACGCGGCGGGAGCGACGTCGCACAGGCCCAGACATGGACTGCGACGAACGCTGTTCACTCTCGATGGCCCGAGCTCTCTCTCGAGATCGCCGATCAACGCCTCGGCACCGGCGACCCTGCACGCGATGTCGTCGCACACGTGGAGCACCGTCGGCGGTTGCGGCTCGGTGGAGAACAGCGCGTAGAAGCTGGCAACGCCGTACGCCTCGGCCGGCGGAACGTCGAGGCGCTGACATACGTAGTTGAGTCCTCCCTCGCTGATCCACCCGGCCGAGCGCTGCAGCGCGTGCAGAGCCGGAAGCAACAGGTGCCGCTGCTCGCGGAGCTCGTGTCCACCGCGCGCGATGTGCCCGTCGTCCGGATCGGCTGCTGCCGGCGGACCCAGCACGAGATCGACCGCGGCTCGTTCCTCGGCGGTCGGTTCGGCCGCCATCAGGCGGAGGTCCACGGCACCTCCGTCACTCGCCTCCACCGCCGGAAACGATCACCGGAGCGTCGAGCTTGTCGATGCGAACCGCCGTCGCCTTGAACTCCGCAGTCCCCGACTTGGGATCCGTGGCGTCGATCGTCAACACGTTCGTCTCGACCTGATCGGGGAAGTGCAGTGTCATGAAGACCAGCCCCGCGCGAAGGCCGGGGTCGATCCGGACGGGAACGTCCAACGATCCGCGGCGCGACGTCACGCGGACGATCTCGCCTTCGGCGAGAGCGAGACGTTCCGCGTCCGAGGGCGACACGTCGATCGACTCGCCCCGCCGGAGCGGCGAGGTGTACCCGCTCGTCTGCACACCCGTGTTGTACGAGTCCAGCCTCCTACCGGTCGTCAGCCGGAGCGGGAACTCGTCCGTGAGCTCGTCGACGGGCGGCTCGAACGGCGTGACGCTGAACGGCGCGGCCGGCCCCCGCTCGTCGGGGTCCTCCTCCCACAGCCTCGCGTGGAGGAACTTCGTACCCGGATGGTCCTCGGACGGGCACGGCCACTGGATCCCGCCCAGCTCCTCGAGGCGCTTCCACGACAAGCCGGCGTGCATCGGCGAGAGCGTTCGGAGCTCCTCCCACGCCTCGAACGGCGTGAGGTCCCCCCAGTCGTGGCCGAGACGCTTCGCGAGCTGGGCGATGATCCATACGTCGTCCTTCGCTTGGCCCGGCGGATCGAGCGCCTTGCGAACGCGCTGCACGCGCCGCTCGCTGTTCGTGACGGTGCCGTCCGACTCGAACGCGGAGTTCGCCGCCGGAAGCACGACGTCCGCCATCTCGGCCGTCCGCGTCATGAAGATGTCCTGAACGATCAGCGTGTCCAGGTTGTCCAGGAGCTTTCGCGCCCTGTGGGTGTCGGCCTCCGAGCTCGCGGGGTTCTCCCCGATGCAGTAGACCGACGTGAGGTCACCTCGCTCCATCGCCTCGAACATGCCGGTCAGGTGCCACCCGCGCTTCGGCACGATCGGCCGGCCCCACGCCCTCTCGAACTTCTCCCGTGCGGCCGCGTCCGTCTCGAGGTCCTGGAACCCGGGCAGCTTGTTCGGGATCGCTCCCATGTCACCGCCGCCTTGCACGTTGTTCTGGCCCCGGAGCGGGTTGAGGCCGCTGCCGTACCGGCCCACGTGGCCGGTCAGCAACCCCAGGTTGATCAGCGCGAGGACGTTGTCGACCGCGTTGTGGTGCTCGGTGATGCCCAGCGTCCAACAGATCACCGCGCGATCGGCCTTCGCGTAGGCGTGAGCGAGCTCGCGGATCGCGTCCGCCGGAACGCCGGTCACCTCCTCGCCACGCTCGAGCGTCCAATCCATCACCGAGTCGCGGTACGCGTCGATGCCCTCGGTGCCGCGCTCGATGAACGCGGTGTTGTGGAGGTCGTTCACCATGATCTCGCGCGCGATCGTGTTCGAGAGCGCGATGTCCGAACCCACGTCGATGCCCAGCCACAGGTCGGCCCACTCTGCCGAGGACGTTCGGCGCGGGTCGACGACGATCAGGCGCGCGCCGTTGTGTACGCCCTTCAGGACGTGATGGAAGAAGATCGGATGCGTCTCGCGCGCATTCGATCCCCACAGCACGATGAGGTCGGAGTTCGCGACCTCCTCGTACGAACTGGTCCCGCCTCCTGCTCCGAACACCGTCGCCAGACCGACGACGCTGGGAGCGTGTCAGGTGCGGTTGCAGCTGTCGATGTTGTTGCTGCCGAGGACCTGACGGATGAACTTCTGCGCGACGAAGTTCATCTCGTTGGTGGCCTTCGAGCAGCTGAACACGCCGACCCCCCAACCGGGGTTCCGATCGATCGCCGCCTGCAGACCGGACGCGGCCCTGTCCAGGGCCTCGTCCCACGTTGCCGTTCGCAGGCCGCCGTTCGAGCGGACCATCGGCTCGGTGAGCCGAACGAGCCCGTTCCTCATCGAGGGTGAGCTCCTTTCCACCGGCGCCCGGTGTAAGCACGATTCTATGCGGCCGTTCAACCCATCGATCAGGTGCACCGATGGCACACTGTGAACTCGCCCCGGCGACACCGCCGAGCGGGGAGGAGGTGATCCGGATGAAGCTGGCGGAAGCGCTCGCCGAGCGGGCGGACGCGCAGAGACGACTCGCGCAGCTAAAGCAGCGAGTGGTCCTGAGCGCGCGGGTCCAGGAAGGCGAAAGAGCCGCCGGAGGATCCTCGCGAACTTCTGTCCGATGCCGACCGCATCGTCGGGCAGCTCGAGGATCTCATCAAGCGGATCAACCGAACGAACGCGAGCTCTGAGTTCGAGGCCGGCGCCTCGGTAACGGAGGCGCTCGCCCGCCGGGACGTCCTCTCGATCCAGCGCGACCTGTACGCGGAGGCCGCTCAGGCCGCCTCCGTCCGACAGGATCGATACTCCCGATCGGAGGTCAAGTTCGTGACGACCCTCGACGTCTCGGCATTACGCCGCCGCGCCGACGCGCTGAGCAAGGAGTACCGAGAGCTCGATGCGCGGCTCCAGGCGAAGAATTGGGAGATCGAGCTCTCGGAATGAACGGAACGGCCGGAAGCAGGTAGTCGTCTGCGAGGGAGCGAGCACAAACCCCTTGTGGCATCCGCGGAGGGGCCCGCGGACGGGGTTCGAATCCTCAAACCGCACCGACGAGGCCCAGCACGGA
>CALGFI010000201.1 GCA_937881155.1 uncultured bacterium
TCGTCGGAGACGAACAGCAACGCCTCCAGCCGTCGCAGCGGCTCGGCGCGGTCATCGGGCATGCGGTGAGTCCCCCTCCCAGCTGACGACGATCTCGCCGAACGTCTGCGCCTGCGCGAGATCCACCTTCCCCTCTCGATACAAGTCGAGCAGCGCGAGGAACCGAACGACGACCTGGATCCGCTCCTCGCAGTCAGCGACCAGATCCCGGAAGGACGCCTGTCCGAGCTCGCCGAGACGCGAACGCACCGCGTCGAGTGCCTCCGCCATCGTGTAACGGATCGGTGTGACGTGCCCCAGGTCCAGGAGAGGCGGCGGCCGCAGGACGATAGCGGCGGCCTGCGCCAGGTCGTCGGGGGTGACGCGCTCGAGAACGTCGGGATACAGGTGTGCGAACTCCGGAGAGGGGCCCGCTTCGCGCGTGAACAACCGGGTCTCCTCCTCGGCGCGCCGTTGGACTTCCGCGGCGACGCGACGAAATGCGGCGAGCTCGAGTGAACGGGCGTACACGAGGTCCGGCGAGATCCCGATCATGTCCTCCTCGTCGAGGACCTCGTGCCGCGGCATCAGCCGGCCCACCTTCAGCTCGAGGAGCACGGCGGATGCGGCGAGGAACCACGTCGCCTCCTCCAGGTCCCACAGCTCGGTGTCCTTGGCGCGTTCGAGGAACCGGTCGGTGACCGTCGCGATCGACACGTCGCACACGTCGATCTTGTGATCGAGGATCAGCTCCGCGAGGAGCCGGAACGGTCCGCTGAAGACGGGGAGTTCGACCGCGAACGTGCTCTCCGCGACGGGGCGCTCGCTCATCTCGTATTCATCCGCTCGCTCCGCTCGCTTAGGCGAGGTTCATCGCCGTGCGAACGGCCTTCATCGTCTCCTCGACGACCGGTCCCACCTTCTCCCGTCCGTCGGCGAGGATCTTCTCGGCTACCCCGGGCGTGCGCTCGAGCTCTTCGCGGCGATCTCGGAACGGCGCGTAGTACGCGACGATGCGGTCGGCCAGGTTCGTCTTGCAGTCGACGCAGGGCAACGCCCCGGTGCTGCAGTTCTCGCGCGTCCACTCGTAGATGTCCTGCGAGAAGAGCCGGTGCAGCGCGAAGATCGGACAGATGTCCGGCCGTCCGGGATCGCCGAGACGCACTTTCATCGGATCGGTGATGAAGCTCCGTACTTTTCGCCGGATCGTCGCCTCGTCGTCGCGGACATCGATCGTGTTGTCGAGCGACTTGCTCATCTTGCGGCCGTCCGATCCCGGCACCGAAGGGGCGTTCGAAAGCAGCGCCCGCGGCTCGACCAGCACGTCCCCGTAGTGGCGGTTGAACCGGCGAACGAGCTCGCGCGTGAGCTCCACGTGCGAGACCTGATCCTCCCCGACCGGGATGAGCTCGCCCTTCACGATCGTGATGTCGACGGTCTGCAGCACCGGGTACCCGAGCAAGCCGAAGTTCGCGACATCGCGTTCGGCCATGTCACGGAGGCGTTCCTTGTACGTCGGGACTCGCTCGAGCCAGCCGAGTGGCGTGATCATCCCGAGCAGGAGCGTGAGCTCGGCGACCTCCTTGACGTCGGACTGGCGGTAGAAGGTGACGCGGTTCGGGTCGACGCCAGCGGCGACCAGATCGAGCGCCAACGTTCGGACGTTCTCGGGCAGTTCCTCGGTCCGGTCGTAGTGCGTCGTCAGCATGTGCCAGTCCGCCAAGAAGTAGAACGCCTCATGGTCCTCCTGCAGACGGACGAGGTTCATCACGTTGCCGAACCAGTGACCGATGTGCATCGGTCCGGTCGGGCGGAACCCCGTCAGCACTCGCCCCTTCGCGTCGGGCGGCGCGATGGCGTGGTGATCGCGGCGAGCGCTGCTCCGAGAGGGCGTCACGATGCGGCCGATGATAACGCCGAGGGTCCGCCGACCCGGGACGTCACACGACGCAGTCTGTGCCCGCGGCGAGATTGCAGGCGATGTTGCCGAACGCGGCGGCAATGGAGCGAAACGGCCCCGACAGCACGAAGAAGATCACCAACACGAACAGCACGAGGTACTGCTCCAGGTTGAGGAACACCTCGCGCGCACGAGGCGAAAGGAACGGCGCCAGCAGCCTGGAGCCATCGAAGCCGGGGATCGGCATCAGCTGGAAGCCGAACATGTACGCGTTCACGATCATCCAGGCCGAAGCGAGGAGCCCCAGCTCACCCGACGCGCCGAGCCGGATGGGGATGCCGCCGACGAAGATCAGGACGACGTTCGCGGCCAGTCCGGCCGAGGCGATCAGCAGCGTGTCCCGTCGCTGCCGGCGCAGATACGAAGCGTCGAGCGGGAGCGGTTTGGCGTACGCGAAGATCGGCAGCAGGAACAGACCACGAGCCGCGATGAGGATCAGCCCCAGGATCGGGAGGATCACCGACCCGAACGGGTCGATCAGCGGTCGCGGGTTGAACGTCAGCCTCCCCCACCGACG
>CALGFI010000202.1 GCA_937881155.1 uncultured bacterium
GTGGACCCAAGGGGATTCGAACCCCTGACCTCATGGCTGCCAGCCATGCGCTCTACCAGCTGAGCTATGGGCCCGTACGAACGGTCAGTGTAGCGAACGCTTTCGGCGTTCCGGCCCGTCGACCTTAGCCGGATGAGCTGGCGATCCCGTCGTCCTCCCAGGCCGAACGCGGCGCGTCGCCCCATAGGCGCTCCAGGTCGTAGTACTCGCGCTCCTGCTCGGTGAACACGTGGACAACAAGGTCGACGTAGTCGAGGAGCACCCACCGTCTTTCGGACTCCCCCTCGCGTCGTACGGGTTTGCGGCCGAGGTCGCGGAGCGCTTTCTCGATTTCTTCGACGATCGTTCGGACCTGTCGCTCCGTCGCGCCGGAGCAGATCACGAAGTAGTCCGTGATCACGATCAGCCCGTGCACGTCGAGGATCGTGATGTGCTCGGCCTGCTTCGCCGCCGCCGCGCGCGCCGCCGCGACCGCGGCCTGTCGGCTCTCCTCCGCGTCCGGCGGTCTACCCGGCACGCCGTCCTTCGGGATCGATCAACCTCTGAAGTCCTTCCCCACGACCACGTAACGGCCGCACGGCCGCGAGGACCCAGGAACTCGACAGTTCAAGTTCATGCCGACCAAGTCTCGCACACGCTCGCGAGCTCGATGTGGCCTCGCCTGACCTCTCACGATCCAGCGCCGTGTCATCGGTACAACGCCGCCTTCTCGATGTAGCTCTTCACGCCCTCGGGGACCAGATAGCGGATCGGGCGACCACCCTGAACGCGTTCTCGAAGGTCCGTCGAGCTGATCGCCAGGGCCGGGATGTTCATCAGGCTCACGTTCGGATGCCGCGTCGGCGTCAGCGCCTCGAACCGAGTGAGGTCGTACCCGGGTCGCGTCGCCGCGATGAAGTGCGCGAGCGAGAGGACCTCGTCGGTGTCCTTCCATTCGAAGATCTCGAGCATCGCGTCCGCGCCGGTGATGAAGTACAGCTCCGCGTCCGGGTTGTCGGCCGCGAGCGCGCGAAGCGTCTCCACCGTGTAGGTGGGTCCCTCGCGATCGATCTCGATGCGCGACACTCGGAACCGCGGATTGCTCGCCGTCGCGATCACCGTCATCAGGTATCGATGCTCGGCCGGCGAGACCTCGCGGTCCTCCTTCATCCACGGCATTCCGGTGGGGACGAACACGACCTCATCGAGCGAGAACTGTCCGAGCGCCTCCTCGGCGGTGGTGAGGTGGCCGTAGTGGATGGGGTCGAAGGTTCCACCCATCACCCCAAGGCGCCGTCCCACGAGGCAATCCTACGGCCCGTTCCGGCGCACGCCGTCGAGGCACATCACCGTTCGCTGCGAATCCGCGTGACCCATCGTTCGAGGTCGGGCAGGTGCTCGGCGTAATGCGACGGTCCGCTCTCCTCGAACCACTCGTCGGCGTCGGGAGTGATCTCGTCGAGCGCGCCGAAGGCCTCGAGCATGCGCGTGCGCGAGGCGTGCCATTCCGACCGAACCGTGTCGACGTCGAGTTCCCGGTCCCGCTCGAACCACTCGGCGTTGAGCCGGTCGGTGCCACCCGGCTCGTCCGAGACATGATGCCCGGTCCACGTGCCCGCCGAGATCTCGCGAAGGGTGCCCGCGGCGACGTTCGACCACGCCGCGATGTGAGCCATCATGTCCTTCGCCGACCACCCCTCGACCGTGTAGCCGGGTCGAACGAGCTCGGCCGCCGACACGGACTCGACGACACCGTCGATCCTGCCCCACGCCTCCGCCTCTCGCCGAAGCAGATCTTCACGTCGTCCCATCGGCGATCTCCTCGTCGGGAAGGAACTCGAACGCCACGCTCCCGATCACGACCTCGTCGCCGCGACGAGCGCCTGCAGCCACGAGCTGCCGTTCCACGCCTTCACGGACGAGCCGGCGTTGCAGGCGCGCGACCTTCGCCGGGTCGTCCATGTCCGTCTCCGCCACCCAACGCTCGACGCCGCGGCCGACGACCCGGAAGCGGTCACCGTCCCTCGTTACCACGAACCGCGGCCGTGCCGGCCTCAGGACCACGTACGGGCGGCGTTGCTCCTCGGCGGCCTCCGCCTCGGCGGAGAGCCGCGATAGAAGATCCCGGAGGTCGTCCATCCCCTCACCGGTGACGGCAGAGACCGCGATGGCTCCGTGGCCGAGCGCTCCCTCCACGTCGACGTCCGGGGCGAGGTCACGCTTGGTCCCGACCACCACCGATGGCCGACGCGAGAGCGAAGTGTCGTACTCGTCGAGCTCCGCCCGCAGGGTCGACAGGTCCGCGGCCGGGTCGTCCGATGAGAGGTCGACGACGTACACGAGCGCGCGGCACCGCGTCACGTGGCGGAGGAACCGGTGGCCGAGCCCGCGTCCCTCGCTCGCGCCCTCGATGAGACCGGGCACGTCCGCGACGACGAAGCGCGCGCCGTCATCTTCGGCGACGCCGAGGTTCGGCGCGAGGGTGGTGAACGGGTACGCAGCGATCTTCGGGCGGGCCGCGGTGAGGGACGCGAGCAGCGTCGACTTGCCGGCGTTCGGGAGGCCGACCAGTCCGAGGTCGGCCACGATGCGCAACTCGGCGCGAAGGCGCCTCTCCTCGCCGGGCTCCCCCGCTTCGGACGTGCGCGGCACCCGGTTCTTCGCCGAGACGAGCGAAGCGTTGCCTCGGCCGCCTCGGCCGCCTCGCGCGACGACGGCGCGTGCGCCCTCTCCGACCAGGTCGGCGAGCAGACCTTCCTCGTCCTCGACCCGCGTGCCGTCCGGAACGAGCACGACGAGATCCTTCCCGGCGGCGCCGGTTCGCCGGCGCCGTCCTCCCGGCTTGCCGCTTTCGGCGCGTTGGTGCGGATGCTCGGCGAGCGCCGACAGGTCGCGAACACCGGTCGACACCTGGAACACGACGTCGCCGCCCTTGCCGCCGTCGCCACCGTCGGGACCCCCGCGTGGCTTGAACGGCTCGCTCAGCATCGCCGCGGACCCATCACCGCCTCGTCCGCCGCGCGCGAACACGGTCGCCTCGTCGACGAAGGTCATACACCCGATTGTGGCCGAAACGGACGGGCCGGCGGCATCATGGGCGCCATGACCGCTTCGGTCACCGTTTGGATCGTCCCACTGGGTCGCGGCGCGACAATGGATGGTGTCAAGGGTTCGCTGACGATCGGCGAAGGAGCGCTCGAGTTCACGCCCACGGACGATCCGCTCGGCGTGAAACGCTGGTCGCTCGCGGAGGTGACGCGTGCGCGACGGCTCCGAGGATCGCCGGTCCTCCTCGTCGAGCTCGGAGGCGGCGAGGAACGAGTCGCGTTCTACTTCGTGCAGCCACCCCCGCTGCAGCCTCCGGAAGAGCCGCTCCGACCGTCGCTCGGCGGATTCGGGCGTCCGACCAAACGACGCGTTCGTCGGCGGAACGTGACCTATCTGGGGATGGCCAACCGAGACCTTCGCGAGCTGCTGCGGGAGTGGGAGGTGCGTGTCCGCGCGGCGGTCGACGCCGCGAAGAGCGCCTAGGCCTTCGCCTGGTCGATCGAGGCGTACCGGCGGCCGCGGGATTCGTGGTATCGCACGACGCCGGGCCGAGTCGCGAACAGCGTGTCGTCGCCGCCCCTGCCCACGCCGTCGCCGGCATGGATCTTGGTGCCCCTCTGGCGCACGATGATCGCGCCGGCCGTCACCTGCTGACCGCCGTACGACTTGACGCCGAGCCGCTTGGACTCGGAATCGCGTCCGTTGCGTGAGGAGCCGCCGCCCTTCTTGTGCGCCATGACGCGTTCGAGGGTACCAAAGGGTCAGGGCTCGGAAGGGGAACCGGCGCTCGCTTCGTCGTCCAACCTTGGCCGGTCAGTCCTCAGGCTCCTCTGACGCCTTCGACGTGCCGCGCTTTGCCGGCAGCTTGACCTCGGAGATCTCGAGCAGCGTCATCAGCTGACGGTGACCCTGCCGGCGCGAATACCCCGATTTGCTCTTGTACTTGAAGACGTTGACCTTGTCGCCCTTTTGCTCGCCGAGCAGCTTCGCCGTAACGACGGCTCGCTGGACGTCCTTGCCGACGTGGGTCGTTCCGTCGTCGTCGACGACGAGCAGCGGTTGGAACGTGACGGTGTCTCCGTCCGCGTGCAGGAGCTCGACCTCGATGACGTCGCCCGGCTTGACCTTCTGCTGCTTCCCGCCGGTCCTGATGACCGCGTACATCTAGCGTTCGCCTCCTCGGTGGTTGGTCAATCGACGTCGTACTTCAGGATCACACCGCGCCCCTCGCACGTGGGGCAGGTCTCGGAGAACGAATCGAGAAGTCCACCAGACACGCGCTTCCGCGTCACCTCGAGCAGGCCGAGCGGGCTGATGTCGAAAACCTGGCTCCGCGACTTGTCCTGCGCGAGCGCCTCCTTCATCGCGCCGATGACCTTCTTCTTGTTCTGCTCGAGGAGCATGTCGATGAAGTCGATGACGATCATCCCGCCGATGTCGCGCAACCTGAGTTGCCGGGCGATCTCCCGCGCGGCCTCGACGTTCGTGTTGACGACCGTCTCCTCGAGATTCGTCTTGCCCACCGACTTTCCGGTATTGACGTCGATCACGGTGAGCGCCTCGGTTCGGTCGATGACGATGTAGCCGCCCGAAGGCAGCCACACCTTGCGGTCGAGCCCCTTCAGGATCTGCTCGACGATTCGGTACTCCTCGAACACGGGTAGCGAGCCCTGGTGCAGCCGCACCTTCGGCAACAGGTCCGGCGCGATCCCTGCCAGGTAACCGACGATCTGCTCGTACAGGCGCGTCGAGTCCGTCGCAAGCTCTCGGTACTCCTCATCGGTGAACAGGTCGCGCACCACGCGGAGCGTCAGCTCGGGCTCCTCGTACAGAACCGCTGGCGCCTTCGCTCTTTTCGCCGCCTTCTCGATCGACGCCCATTCGTTCAACAGGCGTTCGAGATCGGCCGTGAGCGCTTCCTCGGTAGCGCCGGCGGCGGCGGTTCGCACGATCAGGCCGTGCTGCTCCGGCTTGATGCGCCGGTAGATGGCCTTGAGGCGGTTCCGTTCGACGATGCCGAGGCGACGGCTGACGCCGGTGACGTCCGAGTTGGGCGCGAGGACCAGGTAGCGCCCGGGGAGCGAGATCTGCGCGGTGAGTCGCGCGCCCTTCCCACCGATGGGGTCCTTGGTGACCTGGACCATGATCGACTGCCCGCTCTTCAGCACGTGCTCGATCCGGCGCGGAGCGCCGTCGAGATCCTCGGGCGACCAGTTCACCTCGCCGGCGTACAGAACGGCGTTGCGGCCGCGACCGACGTCGACGAACGCTGCCTCCATCCCGGGCAGCACGTTCTGCACGCGGCCGAGGTACACGTTCCCGACCATCGAACGCGTTCCGGCGCGCGTGACGTAATGCTGGACCAGGTCGGGTCCCTCGAGCACCGCGATCTGGTCGCGATCGCCGTGCTCGGTGACCACCATGACCTTGTCGGTGACGGGCTTGATCGTGGGCGTGACGTCGCGGCGACGGCGAACCTGACGGCTCTGACGTTGGCGGCTGAGGCGAGTCGAGACCTGGCCGTCCGCCGATGCGTCCTCCTTGGTTTGCGTGACCCTTCGCGCGGTGTCCTCGCGCTCGGCCTCGGCGGCGGTAGTCCTCGGCGCGCGCGAGCGCGTTCGCGATGTCGTCGAGGTCGCTCGAGTGCGGCGCGTCCTCGACGCGCGCGTCGGCGCGGCAGCTTCGTCTCCAGTCTCCTCGGCGTCGGTGGCGACCCGAGGGACGTCATCGTCGTCGCCCGCCGACTCCTCGGAGCCGGTGGGGGCGGCTGCCGGCGAGCTTCGAC
>CALGFI010000203.1 GCA_937881155.1 uncultured bacterium
CGGCGACCGCTCGTCGCGTTCGGCGTCGTCACCGTGGCGATGTGGAGCTGGCACGCGCCGACTTTGTACGAGGCGGCGCTCGTGAACGAGCCGGTCCACGCGCTCGAGCACGGATCGTTCCTGGTCGCGTCGATGCTCGCGTGGTCGGTGGCGTTGCGCAGGGATCGACGCGACGTGTCGAACGCGTTCGGTCGCGCACTGTTCCTCGTCGCGTTCGCGCTCCAGGGGGCTCTCCTCGGCGCGCTGCTGGTGTTCGCGTCGACGCCGTTGTACTCGGTGCATCGTGGCGGGCCGGCGTTGTGGGGACTGACCGCTCTTCAAGATCAGCAGCTCGCCGGCGCGCTGATGTGGATCCCGCCAGCGGCCGTGTATCTGGCGGCGATCGCCGCGGTGCTGTTCGGCGCGTTCCGCACGATGGACCTGCGCGCGGAGGGCGCCGACGTCAATCTCCGCACGGACGGCCTCGACGTCGGATCGGCGAGGGTCAAGTGACCGCTCGCACCGCGGTCTTCGTTGCGGTAGCGCTGGGAATCGCGGCGGGCGCGTGCACGTACTTGAGCGACGAGCCCACGCCGTTCCGTCCTCCAGGCGTCACGTCCGACGTGAACGCGGAGCAACGTGGGCTCGAGCTGTACGAGCGCGACTGCGCGTGGTGTCACGGCTCCGCCGGCGAAGGCACGTCGTTCGGCCCGGATCTGAACGGGCCGCTCGACGGGGGCGCCTACACGCACTTCATGCTGGCGACCGGGCAGATGCCGCTCGAGGATCCTGAGAAGAGAGCGGCGCCGGCGTCGCCGCGGTACGAGGCGGCGGACATCGACGCGATCGTTCGGCACGTCGAAACGTTCGGCGGGACCGGTCCGGGCGTGCCCACTCCGAGTCCCGCCGCGGGCGATATCGCCGAAGGCGCCGAGCTGTATCTCGACAACTGCGCGGCGTGCCACTCGTCGACGGCGGTCGGGGGTGCGCTCACGTCTGGTGAGGTGGTCCCCGACCTCGACGGCGTCTCTCCCGTTGTCGTCGCCGAGGCCATGCTCGTCGGCCCCGGCTGTCCCAACACGAGCCGGACGTGCGGCCCGGGTGAGGGCGCCATGCCGCGGTTCGAACTCGATGAGCGATCGGTGAACTCCATCCTGCGGTACATCGAGTACTTGCAGCGGCCCATCGACGAGGGCGGTGCGCCGATCGGCCGCGTCGGTCCCGTCGCCGAGGGCGCCGTCGCGCTGGGAGTCGGGGTCGTCGCGCTGCTGCTGCTCGCGCGGTGGATCGGTACGCGCACCGGTGACCGCGAATGAGTACCTCGACGAAAGGCGCGGGCGCCGTCGCGGCGGCGTTCGGTGCGAGCGTGCTCGCCTCCGCCGGGCTGGCGATCGTCTACATCGCGGGCGGTAGCCCTCCGATCGAGGGCGCGCTGTTGCTCGTCGCGCTCGGCGGGATCGGCGCCGGGCTCGTCTTGTGGGCGAAGCGGTTCCTGCCCGTCGGTGACGACGTGCAGGAGCGTGAGCCGCTGCCGTCGACGCCGGACGAGCGGGCACGGGCAAGCGACTCGTTCGGGGCGGGCGCGGATCTCGTCGCTCGCCGGCGGTTGCTCGTACGGCTGGCTGCCGCGGCACTGGGCGCGCTCGGCATCGCCGCGCTATTCCCCATCAGGTCGCTCGGTCGCGCGCCGGGTGGAGCGCTGTTCCACACGCGATGGCGCGCCGGGGTTCGAGCCGTGGACGCGTCGGGTACGCCGGTGCAAGCCGCGAGCATCACAACCGGAACGGTCGTCACGGTCTTCCCCGAGGGGCACGTCGGCGCCGCCGACTCCCAGACGCTGCTGATCGGTCTCGGGCCGGGTGTCTACCGGCCGGTGGCGGGACGCGAGGACTGGGCGCCGGAGGGCGTCGTCGGCTACTCCAAGATCTGCACGCACGTTGGGTGCCCCGTCGGCCTCTACCAGCCGAGCGAGCATCTGCTGTTCTGCCCGTGCCACCAGTCGGCGTTCGACGTGCTCGCCGGGGCTCGGCCGGTCGCGGGACCGGCCGCGCGCCCGCTCCCGCAACTCCCGCTCACGATCGACGCGGCCGGCTACGTCGTCGCCCGGGGCGACTTTCCCGAGCCGGTCGGTCCGGGGTTCTGGGATCGCGGCCGTGACTGACGCCGCGCGAGGGGGTGCGCGGGGCTCAAGAAGCGAGCGCGAACGCGCGGGCGTTAGCCTCCCGGGTAGAGAGGAGCCGCCGTTCCAGGACCGGATCGGCGCGTGGCTCGACGAGCGGTTGCACCTGTCGCGATTCGCCCGTCAGGCGCTCGACAAGGTGTTTCCCGATCACTGGTCGTTCATGTTCGGCGAGATCGCGCTCTACAGCTTCGTCGTCCTCGTTCTGACCGGCGTGTTCCTCGCGTTCTTCTTCGAGCCGAGCCTGACGCCGACGACGTACGAGGGGCCGTACGAGCCGCTCCGCGGACTGGAGATGTCGGATGCGTACGCGTCGACGTTGCGGCTCTCGTTCGAGGTCCGCGCGGGGCTTGTGATGCGGCAGACCCACCACTGGGCGGCGCTCGTGTTCATCGGGTCGATCGTCGTGCACCTCTGCCGCGTGTTCTTCACCGGCGCGTTCCGAAGGCCGCGCGAGATCAACTGGGTGATCGGCGTCACGATGCTCCTGCTCGCGCTGCTCAACGGGTTCACCGGCTACTCCCTTCCCGACGACCTGCTGTCGGGGACCGGCCTTCGGATCATGTACTCGGTCATCCTGTCGGTGCCGCTCCTCGGTCCATGGGCCGCCTTCCTTCTGTTCGGGGGCGAGTTCCCCGCCGAGCAGATCCTTGGACGACTGTTCGTGTTGCACATCTTCCTGGTGCCGGTGATCCTCGGCGCGCTGCTCGGCGCCCACCTCGCGCTGGTGTGGCACCAGAAGCACACGCAGTTCCCCGAACCGGGGCACACGGAGGCAAACGTCGTCGGATCGCGTCTGTGGCCCACCTACGCGCTGAAATCGGTGGGGTTGTTCTTCCTCGTGGCCGCCGTGCTGACCGGCCTCGGCGGCCTCGTGCAGATCAACCCGGTGTGGTTGTACGGACCGTTCGACCCGTCGCAGGTGACGTCGCCGGCACAGCCCGACTGGTACCTCGGGTGGCTCGAGGGCGCACTCCGCCTGTTCCCCAACTGGGAGATCCGAGCGTTCGGTTTCGAGATCCCCGAGCCGTTCTTTCCCGCCGTCCTCGTCCCCGGGATCACGTTCGCCGTGCTGTACGCCTGGCCGTTCCTCGAGCGGCTGATGACGAAGGATCAGGCCGAACACCACCTGCTCGACCGCCCGCGTGACCGCCCGGTGCGAACGGCGTTCGGCGCCGGGACGCTGACCTTCTACGCGTCGCTGTTCGCGGCGGCGAGCAACGACCTCGTCGCCCACTGGTTCGAGCTCGACATCGAGACCGTGACGTGGTTCTTCCGCGTGCTCGTGTTGGTGTTGCCTCCCGCCGTCGCGCTCCTCACGTTCCTGGTGTGCAGAGCGTTGCGCGATGCGGGCGACGTTCGACTGACCCACCTTCCGCTGTCGTCGGTGTGGCGGCCCCGCGCGAGGTCGACGCACCGCTGACGATCGCGCGGCGTCTCGAGCGAACGGGTTTCAGGGTCGCGCGATCGTGGCGACGACGGCCGAGTAGTCGAGGTCGCCCGCGCCCTCGGCGTCCGCGGTCTCGTACCAGTCGAGCGTTCCGTTCGCGACCCTGAGCGTTCGTCCGGCGCGCTGTGCCGCGTCCGCGACGAGCCGCATGTCCTTCAGCGCCAGCGCCAGCTTGAAGTTCGCGGGATACGAACCGCTCTCGACGTTCTCGCGCTTGCCCTTCACGGTCGTGCCGATCGGCGTCTCCGACAGCACGTCGAGCAGGACGGAACGATCGAGTCCCAGCGCCTCACCCAGCGCGAGCGCCTCTCCGAACGCCGCCATCGTCGCGCCGATCGTCGAGTTCGCGACGAGCTTCATCGCCGCGCCGGCGCCGAGATCACCGACGCGATGGATCGTGCCGAGCGATTCCAGGACCGGCCTGACGCGTTCGAACGCCGTGTCCGACGCTCCGACCAAGATGATCAGCGAGCCGTCCGCCGCCTGCTGCACGCTGCCTCGAACCGGCGCGTCCACCATCTCGACGCCGTCCGGTAGGCGTTCGGCGATCGAACGAACCGCGTCGGGTCCGATCGTGGACATCTCGATCAACGTCTGACGTGGCTCGAGCGCCGCGGCAAGGCCATCGTTTCCGAACACGACGCGCTCCACCGCGTCGCGATCGGTGAGCATCGTGATCGC
>CALGFI010000204.1 GCA_937881155.1 uncultured bacterium
ACGAGTCCCACCCGATGGGATGCAGCACATTGTTCCCCTGCATCCATCGGTACCGGGCGATCGTGTCCCCCCCGCTGAACGCCTCGGCGTGGCCCATGTGGAGGTCGCCCGAGGGATACGGGAACATGTCGAGCGCGTAGAACCGCGGCCGCGGATCGGCCGGGTCGTCCGAGGCCCGGTACAGACCTTCCGACTCCCAGCGTTCGACCCACTTCGGTTCGATCTCGGACGCTTCGTACCTGCGCATCTCGAAGAAGATGCTACCGGGCGATCACACGGGTTCCGTGCAGGTCAGGACGCTGCGGCGGCGATGACGAAGTGGAACACGAGGTATGCGGCCAGCGTGCTGGTCATGTCGCCGACGTCCTTCATCGGGTTCACCTCGGTAACGGCGAACGCATCGCATCGTGGCGCGAGCAATCGAACGGACTCGATCGCCTGGGCGGTGGTGAGGCCACCGGGTTCGTGCGCGCCGGCACCGGGAGCGTGCGCGGGATCGATCGTGTCGATGTCGAACGACCACACGACGTGGTCCGCCGCCCGGACGCGTTCCTGGATGTGAGCCGCGACGGCCGCGGCGCCGAGCTCGTGGAAGCGTCGGGCCGTCATCTGCTCGAGCCCCTCGGCCACGGCGAACTCGCGTGACCGCGGGTAGTTGAAGTGCCGCACGCCGACCTGGATCGAGGCGGCCGAGTCGACGCGGTCGAGCTCGAGGCTCCGGCGCATCCCGCTCGAGTGGCTGAACCGCCCCTGTCGGACGCTCTCGTCCATCAGGTCGAAGTGCGCGTCGAAATGGATCACGGCGACCGAGCCCTCGACGGCGTCGTGCGCGCCGCGCACGACGGGATAGAAGAGAGAGTCCTCGCCGCCGATGACGATGGGCACGCGCCCGGCTCGAACGCTCGACGCGACGGCGTCGGAACACGCATCGATCGTTGCGATCAGGTCGTGCGGGACCACGTCGACGTCACCGCGGTCGACGAAGAGCTCTTCCGGCACGTCGACGAAACGCTCGCCGTCCACGTCGTAGATGCGGCCGTCCTGCACGCGCATCCACATCCACTCGAGCGATTCGCGGATCCGTGGCGGCGCGTACCGCGCGCCGGGCCACCCGAGCGTCGCGCCGCCGTCGAACGGGGCTCCCCACAAGTCGAACGCGCGTGGCACGCGCGGATGGTATCGAGCCTGCCGGGTCGAGCCGGGCTATCGGGTGGCGAGGAACCTGGGGATCTCGGACGCCGGCATCGGGCGCCCCAGGTGGAAACCCTGTCCGAACGGACACCCGTTCTCGACGAGGAACTCGACTTCACTCTGCGTCTCGATCCCCTCGGCCAGCGGGATCATGCCGAGGTTCTGCGCGAGGTCGATCATCGCGCGGACCATGTTCGCGTTGTCGATGTCCTCATCGACGCGGGAGACGAACGACCGGTCGATCTTCAGGATGTCGACCGGCAGGTGCTTCAGCCGCGACAGCGACGAGTAGCCGGTCCCGAAGTCGTCGATCGCCAGCTTCAGTCCCCATGCGTGCATCTCGGCCAGGATCCGCTGCGTGCGATCGGGATCCGCCATGGCCGTCGACTCCGTGATCTCCACGACGACAGTGGTGGGATCGACGCCGCCCCTCTTGAGCTTTCCGAGGATCCGCTCGGGGAGGCGAGTCGACCACAGCTCGCGCGGCGACAGGTTGAACCCCACCGTGAGCTCGATCCCCTGGGACTGCCACTCGGCTTGTTGGCGGACGAGGTCGCCCATGACCCAGTCCCCGATGGCCTCGATCAGTCCGAGCTCCTCGGCGAGCGGGATGAACTGACCCGGCGGAACGAGCCCGCCGTTGGGCTCGTGCCAGCGAACGAGCGCCTCGGCGCCGGTGACCTTCCCGGACTGGAGGTCGACGACCGGCTGGAAGTGAAGCACCCAGTCCTCGTGCTCGACGGCGCGTCTGAGCCGAGTCGTGAACGAGAGCTTGCCGACGCGATCCTCGTCGCCGCGCGTGAACACCACGTACGAGCCCGGTCCGGTCCGCTTCGCCTGGTACATCGCGGCGTCGGCGTTCATCATCAGCGTCGTGGGGTCGGTGCCGTCGCGCGGGAACAGGCTGATCCCGACGCTTCCCGTCGCGTAGAACAACGTTCCGTCGAGGTCGAACGGCCGCTGCAGCGCCTCGCGCACGCGAACCGCCACCGATTCCGCGGCGACCACCTCGGCGTCGATCTCGGTCGTCGCCGACGGCCCGCGCTCGAGGTCCGCGAGCAGCAACAGGAACTCGTCGCCGCCTTGCCGAGCGACGAGGTCGGTCTCACGCGTGCAGCCCCGCAGTCGTTCGGCCAGCTGCCGGAGGAGCGCGTCGCCCGCGTGGTGTCCCAACGAGTCGTTCACGAGCTTGAAATTGTCGAGGTCGAGGTACAGCACGCCGACGGCGAGCTCGTGCCGGCGGGCGCGGGCGAGTGACGCCTCGAGCATCTCCTCGAACAACACGCGGTTCGGAAGGCCGGTCAGCTTGTCGTGGTACGCGAGGAATGCCACCTGCTCCTCGGCGTTCTTGCGCTCGGTGATGTCGAAGATCACTCCCTGGATCAGCCACGGTTCGCCGTTCTCGTTCCGAACGATGAACGCCTGATCGCTCACCCAGATGACGTGGCCGTCCTCGTGGACCATGCGGTACTCGTGCGTCAGCGACTCGCGGTTCGTGTAGGCCTCGACGTAGTCCGCCCACGCCTTGTCGACGTCGTCCGGGTGGACGTGCTTGCGCCACGCGTAGTGGTCGGAAAGCCACTCCTCCTGCTTGATCCCGAGCATGTCGTTCACCTGCGGGCTGACGTAGATCGAGAACTCGTTCTCGTCGACCGGGTCGATGTACGTGATCGCCGGGATGCCCTCGACGAGCGCCTCGTACTTGGCGGCGGTCTGGAACCGCGAGGCCTCCAGGGCGTGAACGGCACTGACGTCGCGCAACGCCATGACGAGATATCGGCCCTCCGAGCCTTCGACCTCGCCGACGTGGATCTCGACGGGGACCTCCGTGCCGTCCTTGCGCCGGCACAACCCTTCGATGATCGAAGCCGTAGCGTCAGACAGGGTGACGTCGGCGATGACGAGCTCGTCGACGGGGTGGTCGATCAACTCGTTGAGACCGAACCCGGAGAGGTCACGGACCCGCTCGTTCGCGTAGACCACCCGCCCGTCGGTCGCCGCGACGACCAGGCATTCGGGCGTCGCGTCCAGCAACCGCCTGGCGTCGATCTCGAGTGGCCCACGTCCCGGGCCGGCAGTCGGGTGGCCGCGGCCGACGTCGATCGACATCCCTCTCTTCTCTCCGATAGACACGCCTCCCGGAGAGCATCGAACCGGCGGAGGTCGGACCTTAGCCGCGTTCCTCGAGGCCCCACGGGGACCCGTAGTCATTCAGCAGATCGAGGAACGGCGTCGGCTCGAACGCCTCCGGGCCGAGCACGCCGGCCCCGCTCCAGGCCCCCGTGGACAGGAGCTCGAACGCGACCACCGGATTGATCGCCGTCTGCCACACGACCGCCTGGGCGCCGTCGCGCCCCCACGTCTCGTCGTTGTCGACGACGTGGTAGAGGTAGATCTCTCGGCGCTGACCGCCGGTGCCGGTGCCGGTGACCCAGGTTCCCGCGCAGGTCTTCCCCCGCATCCGGTCCCCGAGCGTTGCCGGATCCGGCAGCACGGCCGCGACGACGTCGCGGGGAGAGATCTCGGCGCCCCCGACGGGAACACGCTCGGTCCGGTCCAGGCCGAGCTTGTGCAAGGTCTTCAGCACCTCGATGAACTCTGCGCCGAGCCCGTACTTGAACGTCACGCGCTCGCAGTCGATCCTCCGCGGAACGAGGACGACCTCCTCGTGCTCCACGTTCACGCACTCGAGCGGCCCAATCCCGTCGGGGAACGTGAAGACCTCGGGCTCGCTGAACGGCGTTGTCGTGAACCAGCCGCGCTCGCGCTCCCAGATCAGCGGCGGGTTCAGGCACTCCTCGATCGCCGTCCAGATCGAGAACGTCGGGGCGAACTCGTACCCCTCGATCACGATGTTCGCGCCGTCGCGCACGCCGATCTGATCGATGCTGTCGAAGAGCTCGTCGGCCGCGTACCGCGCGAAGACGTCCGACATGCCGGGCTCCACGCCGCACCCAACGAGCGCGAGCAGTCCGCGCTCCTCCCATCGATCGGCCTCGGCGAACTGATCGTCGCCGAGCTTCTTCCCCACGAGCTCGTAGGGAAGCTCCGGATGTGGCTCCGAGAGCGACATCGCCATGTCCATGTACGTCGCGCCGACGTCGAACGCCGCTCGGAACACCGGCATGACGAAGCGAGGGTCAACGGCGTTGAGGATCGCGTCGCAGCGATGTTCCTGTGCGACAGCGGCGACCGACGCGGCATCGGATGCATCGACGCGCGCGGCGACGAACCGTCTGTCGTCGTATCGCTCGACGACGCGACGCGCCTTCTCCTCCTCGTAGTCGGCGAAGACGATCGTCTCGTAGAAGTCGCGACGGGCGGCGATCGGCGCCACCGCGCTTCCGACGCCTCCTGCTCCCACAATGAGGATGCGCATGAGCCGCGCAGTCTATCGGGAGGGTTCCGCGCTACTCGCTCGGTTTCAGCTTCTCGAGCCGCCGCTCCAAACGTTTGCGCTCGAGCTCCGCGCCTCGGTGTGCCGCTTCGGCGTCGCGGAGCGCCTCTCGCGCCTCGGTACGCCGTCGGTCGAGATCCTCGTACCGCGTTCGTGCGCGCTCGACGGATTCACCGGTGCGTCGCGCCGTCGACTGTGCGGCACGGAGCTCGCGTTCCACCGTGCGCGCCTCCTCCGCACGCTCGTGGGCCCTCGTATCCGCACGCTCACGCTCCGCCGTCGCCTCCGCGGCTTTCGATCGCCGTCCGCCCTCGAGCACCCGGAGTCCGCCCTCGCCGAAGGTCGACGGCGGACGGAGGGGGCGCTCGAGCCGTCCGGTCTGGAGCCGCTCGCCGGCCTCCTCGTCCGCGGCAGCGGCTTCGAGCGTCGACGTGATCTCTTCCTCATGCGGCGCCGAGGCGGTGCCGGTGCCCTGGAGGATCTCCGCGGCGACGCGCGCGAGTCGTGCGACGAGCGCGCGCCGAGCTTCGCTCGCCTCCCGCAGCGGTCCGGCGTCACCGCCGGAGATCGCCCGGCGTTGGGCATCGCGAAGGCGGGCGCCGAGCTCGACGACGTCCGTCACGCCGCGTGGGTCCTGGCGCGCGAGCTGGTTCAGCGCCCACGCGGGCACGGTCGGCTTGCGCAGCGCCTTCACACGATCCGCGGCTTCGCGGTCTCCGGTCGCTCGCAGCTGCTTCGCCAGCGCGTCGCGTTCGGGGATGAACCGGTCGAGCGGCATCCCGAACAGCGAGTCGATCTGCTGGTCGAGCTCGTCAGCCACGCTCGTCCTCCGGTTCCCGCGAGTACCGCACAACATCTTCCGACACACGGGGCCCGTCATGCCGGACCGGCGATATCAGCTGCGACCGGCCTCGATCTCGGCGACGACGGCGTGTGCGAACGGCAGGACCTGTGCCCGCAGGTCTTCCCACGACTCGTTCCCTCGCAGGTAGCCCTCGCGCGCCCGCGCCAGCACGGGCCGATGTTCCGGAGGCAGCCGCTCGAGCGCCCATTCGGCGGCGGCGTCTTTCGACCGGAGCCCACCGGTCACGACGCTGTTCCAGATCCGCGCGAGGGTCAGGACGACGTTGCGCGTGTCCCAGTCGATGTCGTCGATCAGACCGGGGATGCCCGCGACGAGCGCCGCGGCCAGATCGCGCGGAGGCACCTCGTCGAACGTCGTGCGTGCGGCCGAACCAGTCAACGTCACGTCGCCGAGGCGGACCGCGGTTACGAGGATCGCGACGTCCGGATCGATCGTCGGCCGGAAGAGGTCGGGATCGCCGCGTTCGAACCGCTCCCGCAGCCATTCCCCGTACTGAAAGTCTCGCCGCGGCGGATACCGCCACGGCCGTACCTCCGACGCCGCCACGGTCGTCAGCTCGATCGGACGCCGCCCATCACCCCGCGAACGATCTCCGGATACCGCGAGCAGACCGGAAGCGATCTTCTGCTTCTCCGCACGGGTCGTTTCACGCGCTGAGACAGCAAGCACGTCGAGGTCGCTGTCTGCTCGGAGGCCGCTGAGGACCGCTGAACCGTGCAGGTACGCGCCGACCAAAGCTTCGCCGAGCGCGTCACGAAGGACGGCGACGACCTCCTCGATCTGACGACGATCGGTCTCGGCGAGGCCGTCCGGCAGATCGGGTCGGGTCGTGGTTCTCCCTCGATTCAGGAGCCCGGCTCGCGACCGAACGCGCGAAACGGTTCGGGGTCGTAGTCGCTCAGCGCCCGAGGCCACCCGGTGAGCGCTTCGTGGATGGCGACGTCCTCTCGCACGAGCCATGCGAGATGCCGAAGGCCGTGCTCGACGACCTGTGTCAGGTGCACCTCCGGAGGAGGAGCGGTGGCACGCCCTCGTGCCAGCTCGGCTCGCGCGACGAGCTCGACCTCATGCGTGATCGGGACGTGCCCGGGCGGCTCCACGATGACCAGGAACGTGAGCAGGATCGATCGGTCCACGACCCTCCACGACGTCGAGTGGACCATGATCGGTGTGAGTCCGAGCACCGCAACGGCATCGACGATGGCCTCGTGGGGATCGAGGTTCGGATCCCATGACGCTCGCACCGTTTGGCTGCCGAGCGGGGACACGTGCTCGATCCCCTCTTCGTCCAGATAGAGGACGATCGCTTCGAGCGCCGAGCCATCCACGCTCGAACCCTAGCGGCGACGCGCCACCAGCCCAGTTAGCGCCATATCGCGGTTTTTGGCACTTCCTAGCCCGTCTGACCGACTTTCACGGCCCGCGCACGAGGGCTAGGGTCGATGCGTGGCTGATGGCGATCCTGCCGTTCCCACCTACGCCCCTAGCCTTCCCGCGTTCGTCACGCGTATCGCCGAGAGACGGCGCATCGTTGAAGAGGAATGGCAGACGGTCGAGCAGATAGAGCGGCGAACCAAGGAAATCCAGGACCAATGCGAGGCCGCGCGGGAAGCCCTCCGCAGTCTCAGCGAGACCTTGGGCCGACAGTTCGTCTAGCAGTCGCACGGACGAACCACGCCTAACCGGCGTTCTTCTCTCCGACCTCGCCTCACTGTCAATCGCGTTCGTGGACCCAAGGGGATTCGAACCCCTGACCTCATGGCTGCCAGCCATGCGCTCTA
>CALGFI010000205.1 GCA_937881155.1 uncultured bacterium
GCGCCGGACAGACGATCATCATCGACGCTCGCGACGGCGAGATCGTGTTCGAGGGCGTGGGCGTTCCCCCGGACGTCCCGCCGGTCGAGCTTGCGGGCTCCCAGGAGGGATAGCAGACCGCTTCAGAACGTCGGGCGGCTCCCGCCGTCCGACTGCAAGACCGATGGCCCGGCAACCACTTGGCTGCCGGGCCCTTCGGTGTCTGGCCTCGAGAGGTCGCTACTCCGGGACGATGACGAGCGTGTCCTCGTCGAACCAATCGGCCACTCCGCCTTCGGCGGCCACCAACGACGTCACGCCGGTGGCGACGTCGACAACGTGGATGCCGCCGGTGTCTCTGTAGGCGATCCTCGTCCCGTCCGGCGACCACTGCGGGAAATCGATCTTGTCCCCCTGGACGAGCACTCTCGGATCGCTGCCATCGGCGTCGGCGACCATGAGTCTTGAGGAGGACCAGATTCCTCGAGGCGAATCGGCATAGGCCAGCGTGCCGCCGTCGGGTTCGTAGACGCCCATGCTGGCGTCGCGTACAACGAGCGTGGGGTCGCCGCCCGCGACCGGAACCGACCAGACGTCCCAGCGCGTGTCGGCGCCCTGGCGACCCCTCGGCATGTGGAAGATGATCGTCTGCCCGTCCGGGCTGAAGCTCGGAGCCATGAACCACCATCCATGTGATGCGGGTTCGAGATTCGTGATCTGCGTCGTTTCACCCGAACTCACGTCGACGACGACGAGGTTCCCTAACTCCAACGTCGCGCCGTCACGGCGCTGGTACACGACGGTCGAACCGTCGGGAGACCACCTGGCGCCGAACCCATCGACCCCCTGCGGCGTCAGCGGGCGGACTCCGGTTCCGTCGGCGTTCGCCACGTAGACGGGATTCGGAGAACTGCAGCACCAGCTGTAGACGAACATCGTCCTGTCTGGTGAAGCGGAGTAGAGCCGTCCGCCCCGGATCGTTTCGGGCAACGACGTCACGGTTCCGGTCGGAAGGTCGACGAGCGACGCGGTCGAGATCTGCGGCACACGTCTCGGTGACCCGTCGCCGCCGAGGGTAGTCGTCTCCGTTCCCGGGCGGTTTACGACGACCAGGACCACCGCGGCGAGCGCGATCGCGGCCGCCACGGTGAAGGCTCCGATCTTCTTGTTCCGACCCGATCGCCGCTGATGCCGTTCCTGTTCACGCCACGCGTCGACGTCCGGTTCGACCTGTTTCGTGGTCATCTCGAATACCTCCCTCAGCTCAGGCATACGGGCCTCCTGAGGCTCGAAGTACGGCGCGACCTTGCGTGGCGAGCGCCCGCACGGTCGACGGGCGGATGCCCATGATCCGCGCGGCGTCGTCGGACCCGTAGCCGTACTGGTCGAGCAGGACGAGGGCGGCACGCTGGCGCGGTGACAGCTCGAGCAGCATGCGTCGGACGTCTTCCCTCACGCTCACCTCGTCGAACGGGTCGGGCGACGTGGTGATCGTGACTATTCTCCGCGCGGCCCGGCGTGCGGCGCGCGTCCGCATCCGGAACCCGTTGAGCGCCACGCGGAACAGGTACGACCGTGGATCGTCGATGCGATCGATCCGATCCCACCGCTCCCACAGCTTCAGGAAGGCGTCCTGCATGAGCTCGGCCGCGTCGGCGCGATTCCCTGTGACGAAATACAGGGCCTTCATCAGGCCGCGGTGCTCGTCCGCGAAGAACGCCGCGAAGTCCGGCGGTTCATGAGTCGCCACCGGAAGCTGAACGACCTCGCCCTCTGCCTGCATTTCCTCCTCGATGCCGCCGACGCACCTATCGCTTAGGGAGGGAGACAAGGATGTGCTCTCCGGCGCCTCGCCGCATCTCCCGATCGAGGGGTTCACGCATCCGAGGCGCTCGTCATAGCCTGCCCGCGTGGGCGAACACATCCCCTGGGCCGTCGAGACGTCCAAGGACGGCGAACGGTGGCGCTTCTTCGGCAAGGGTTGGGCGTTTCCCGGCGAGCCACTGCTGCTCCACGCCGTGCCGAAGCTCGTTCGGTTCCGCCGCGCAGATCAGAAGGGCGCCGAGTGGTGCGAGCCGCTCGAACGCTCGGGCGACGAGCCCATGACACTGCTCCGGCTGGACGAGCGTGTGCGCGAGGAGCTGTGGCCGGGATCGGAGCACGTTGGACTTCCCGTGCTCCTCCCGGGCGGCGAGGTCGGCCGGCTCCAGAACTTCGAGCACGCGCCCGACGGCTCGGCGTGGACCTACACGCTCGAGTTCCGCGGCGCGCGCAACGCCTAGAGCTCGAGCTCGACACGCAGCTCTTCGGGGACGAGCTCGGCGAACGTCCATCCCGTCCATAGGTCGGACACGATGCTCTTCGGCGACGATCGGACGCCGTAGCGCTCGAAGTGCTCGCAGATCCGCGTCACGTCGCGTTCCAGGAGCGCCTCGGCGTGCCGGTTCTTCCTGGGATCCACGGCCTGGGGCAGGTCGATCACGGTCACGCGCCCGTCCCATACCAGCACGTTGTATGCCGACAGGTCGCCGTGGATGACGTTGCGGAACAGCATCATCTCGATCGCCCGGATCAGCTGCTCGAACAGGTCCTGCGCCTCGTCGCGGTCGGGCCGAACCGAGCGCAGTTGCGGCGCCGCCATCTCGGCATCGCCGACGTACGACATGAGGATCGCGTCGTGTGTCGCGGCGATGGGGCGTGGAACCGGTGCCCCGCCTTCCGAGAGCGCCGTCAGGGTCTCCCACTCTCGGTTCACCCAGATCGATCCCTGCACCTCGCGGCCGAAACGAGTGCGTTTCTCGAGTGCGACGCGGATGCGTCGCTCCTTGATCCACTCGCCGTCCCGGTAGAGCGACTCGTCACGGAAATCCCGCCGGTCGAGCGGGTGGTAGAGCTTCAGCGCGACCAGGTTCTCGCCGGTGGCGGGGTTCGCCCGGCACTGGTGGACGGACGCCTCCTTCCCCGTCTTGATGACCCGAACGACGTCCGTGATCAGGCCTTCGTCGATGAAATAGTGGAACGAGCTGTCTTCGTTCTCGAGCGTTTCCAACGCTGGTGTCCTTTCGCTGTCGATGCGGTCAGGTCGTGTCGGTGCGCGTAGGGCGCAGTCATCGACGTACCTCCTTCCGGTGGGATGAGGGCAATAAGAAAGCCGCCCCTCGGGGCGGCTGGCGGTACGGCCTGGGCGGACCCTGCGGCTAGATCGCGCTCCTCGAGGGATGCGGCATCACGGCGACGGCATTCGCGGTCATGTCTTCATCCCTCCTTCCGGGCGCTTTCGGTATCCGTTCGCCGGAGTATAGGGGCTCGCGTGCGCTCAGGGAAGTGTCGAAGCGTCTCGTTGCGGCTCCAGCGACAGGTACGTCACCGCCTCGACGATGGCGTGCGGGATGTGCGTGACGGCGCGGAACCCGTCGTCGTCCGGAAGGACCTCGTGGGCGATCGACAGGAATCTCGGGCCATCGGCGACCAAGAACCCGACGGTTCGGACCACGTAGTCGGTGCGGCAGTCCTCCGGTCCTGACTGGTCGGCGTCGAACCACGCGTCGTGCCATTCGACCAGGACGAGGGGGTATTCGCTCCTCCCGCCCGACGTCGGAAGCTCGGGCGCGACGGTCAGGGTCCCGTCTTCGACGAGTCGTTCCGCTGAGACCGCCTGCACGTCGCCTTCTCCTGCCCGTTCTCTTCCATATCGGACGCACCGCGATCCGAGCGCATGGCGAAGGCAGAGGATTTCCGCGCCGACCGCGGGGGACGGCCACCGACCGCCGCGGCGACCCTACTCGGGGGCGCCGACATCACTCGCGTCGTTGTCGCCGACCGTCGATTGTCGGACCCTCCGGCTAGGGTCGGCGCGTGGGCAAGGTTCGGACGCTCCTCGTTTGCCGTGACTGCGGACAACAGCTCGCCCGGTGGGCGGGGCGCTGTCCCGGCTGCGGTGGTTGGGGAACGATCGAGGAGCGCGCCGCGACCGAGATGGCCGCAGGTGGCGTCGAGGTCACGGTGCTCGTGCACGACGGCGACGAGGACCAACGCGTGTCGACCGGGTTCGCCGGCGTCGACCGAGTGCTCGGCGGCGGCCTCGTCCCCGGCTCGGTCGCGCTGCTCGCAGGCGAGCCCGGGATCGGCAAGTCGACGCTTCTCCTCCATGTGGTGGCCAACCTGTCGGCAGCCGGGCTCTCCTGCCTCCTCGCGTCGGGCGAGGAGTCGCGCGGGCAGGTGGCATCCCGCGCGCGGCGGCTCGGCGTCGACGGCGCCTCGGTCTCGTTCGTTCCAGGACGGGAGCTGCCGTCGGTCGTGGCGGCCGCGCACACGTCTCGGCCGTTCCTCCTCGCCGTCGACTCGGTGCAGACGCTTCGTGACCCCGACAGCGGGCAAGTCCCGGGCGGGCCTGCGCAAGTGCGCTCGTGCGCGGACGCGCTCGTCGGCCTGGCCAAGGCGCTCGGCATCGCAGTGGTCCTGACCGGCCACGTAACCAAGGACGGCGACGTGGCCGGCCCTCGAACGCTCGAGCACGCCGTCGACGTCGTGTTGACGTTCGACGGCGACCCACGATCGGGACTTCGGATGCTCACCGGGGGCAAGAACCGGTTCGGCGCCGAGGGCGAAGTCGCATGGCTGGAGATGACGGCGCGGGGTCTCCACGAGATCGACCCGTCGGACGTGCTGGTTTCCAATCAGCTCGAACCGGGCGCTGCCGTGGCACTGCCTCGAGCTGGGCGGCGGGCGCTCGCGGTCGAGGTTCAGGCGCTCGTTGCGCCCACGCAAGGTCCGCCGAGGCGCCATGTCACGGGCCTGGACCCGCGGCGCTTCCACCTCGTAGCGGCCGTGCTGGAGCGTGCCTCGATCCCGGTCGGACGCGCCGACCTGTTCGGCGCATCCGCCGGTGGTATTCGCGTCGACGACCCGGCCTGCGACCTGGCCCTCGCAGCAGCGCTCGCATCTGCCGCGACCGAGCGCCCGCCGCCCGAGGCGTCGGCGTTCGTCGGCGAGGTCGGCCTGACCGGCGTGGTTCGCGGCGTCGCGGCGATGCCGGCGCGCCTCAGCGTCGCGCGTGCCGCGGGGATCCGCACGGTCTTCGCCGCGCCGGGAACCGAGGGGATCGACGGCGTGCGGATCGTCCCGGTTCATCACGCGAAAGAAGCCCTGACCTGGGCCGGAGCGTCGCGCCGGCGTGTCGAGCGGGCCGAGGGCGTTCGGTCTACAGACCTGAACGAACAGTCGAACGGCCGCCCAGAATGGGCCAAAAGGCGCTCTGACCTGGGCTTTTGATTTGCGGGGCACGCACCGCCCGTGCTACCCTGGCTGAACAGTCGATTTCCGGGCCCGAGCCACCTATCCGAGGGGGTCTTGTGTTTCGTAAGGGCGATACGGTTGTCCATCCAGAGCATGGTGCAGCAATCATCGAAGAGCTCTGCGTGAGGGAGTTCCTGGGAGAGAGGCGGAAGTACTTCAAACTCCGCGTCTCGTACGGCGACCTCACACTGATGGTCCCGATCGAAAGCAGCGAGGAGGTCGGTCTCCGCTCGGTCGTCAGCAAGAACGAGGTCAAGAAGGTCCTCAACGTTCTGAAGGAAGACGAGTCCAAGATGGCCGCCAACTGGAGCCGCCGCTTCAAGAACAACATCGAGAAGCTGCGTTCGGGCGACATCTATCAGGTGGCCGAAGTCGTCCGGAATCTCTCGATCCGCGAGCGCGAGCGGGGTCTATCCGCCGGCGAGAAGCGGATGATCACTAAGGCGCGCCAGATCCTCGTTTCCGAGCTCACCTACGCGACGGGTGGCGACGAGGTCAAGGCCGAGGCCATGATCGACAAGGTCCTGGACGACTCGCACGGCGCCCGGGCCATTGCCGCCAACGCCTAGCCGGTAGCGCGCCACCCCAGAACTCCGCCGGTCCTCCGGTCAAGTCGGCGTCCTCGCACGTCGAGGCATCTATCGAGATGCTCTCGGGCATAGTGCCCGGACGAGGGGCGGCCGCCTGCGTGCCCGTGAGGCGGAGGCTCTCGTGTCTTCGCGCACTGGATAGGCTCGCGGCGTGGGCGACGCCGTCGTCATCTTGGTCGCTGCGGGACGGGGAGAACGCCTCGGGCTCGAGGTTCCGAAGGCGTTTGCATGGGTCGCGGGCCGCCCACTGATCGTTCACGCGGCGGCATCCGCGTTCGAGTCTCCGGAGGTTGGCTCGGTCATCGTCGCCGTTCCCCCTGGGTCCGAGGACGAGGCGCGGCGTGCGCTCGAGCCGTTCGGTCCGTGCGATGTCGTGGTCGGGGGGGAGACACGCCAGGCCTCCGTTCGAGCGGCGCTCGGGTCGGGCGCGGCGTCGAGCGAGATCCTCGTGTGCCACGACGCGGCGCGTCCGTTCGCGTCGCCGGCGCTGTTCGGCGCGGTCATCGGGGCGGTGGCCGGTGCGGACGGCGCCGTGCCGGTCCTCCCGTTCGTCGACACGGTCAAACGCGTCCGCGACGGGTTCGTCACAGGAACGGAATCTCGCGACGAACTCGTCGTCGTGCAGACGCCCCAGGCGTTCCGCGCGGAGGCGTTGCGTGAGTCTCATGCGCGAGCCGAACGCGATGGCGTCGAGCTCACCGACGACGCGGGCGCGCTCGAACGCGCCGGCTATCGAGTGGCAGCAGTTCCCGGAGAAGCGTCGAACTTCAAGATCACGACGCCGGAGGATCTCGCGCGCGCCGAGGCGATCGCGTCGGAGCTCGCGCGTGGCTGACCTCGGACCGTGCGTGGCTGAAGCTCGGATCGTTCGTGGCTGACGTTCGCGTTGGGCTCGGCTTCGATGTACATGCCCGCGCGCGCGGGCGCCGGTTGATGCTTGGTGGGGTGCTGTTCGACGGCGAAGACGGACTGGCCGGTCACTCCGACGGTGACGCCATCTGTCACGCGGTCGCCGACGCGCTCCTCGGCGCGGCTGGACTCGGCGACGTCGGGGAGCACTTCCCCGACGACGATCCGAGCGTCGAAGGGATCGCCGGCGTCGAGCTGCTCGGGCAGGTCGCCGCCAAGGTTCGCGGATCGGGAAGGACGCCGTTGTCGACCGACGTCACCGTCATCGCCTCGCAGCCCGCTATCGCGCCGTTCCGCAACGAGATACGTGAGCGGCTCGCTTCCGCGATCGGCGTCGCAACGGAACGCGTGTCCGTCAAGGCGACGAGGCCGGAGGGTCTCGGTCTGTCGGGCGACGGGGTCGGATGCCTCGCGATCGCGGTCGTCGACGCGACGTAACCGCTGACCGACCCCCCGAGGTCGT
>CALGFI010000206.1 GCA_937881155.1 uncultured bacterium
GAGCTGCTGCAGAAGCTCCAGCCGACCCGGTGGGAGGACCTGATCGTCGACATCTCGCTGTTCCGGCCCGGCCCCGTGAAGTCGGACATGATCAATCCGTACCTGCGGCGCCGACACGGGATGGAGGCGCCGACGTACGCGCATCCCGCACTCCGCTCGGCGCTCCGCGAGACGTTCGGCGTGATCGTCTACCACGAGCAGGTCATGCGGACGGTCTCGTCGATCGGCGGGTACTCGCTCACGGAGGCCGATTTCATCCGCCGCCACCTCGACCGCGACGACATGGTCCCGGCGATGCGGAGTGACTTCCTCCGCCGAGCGAAGGCCCGCGACGTTCCCGACGAGGTCGCTGAACGGACGTGGAACGACGTCGCCGAGTTCGCCAGCTTCGGGTTCTGCAAGGCGCACGCGGCGGCGTTCGCCGTGCCGACGTACCAGTCCGCGTGGCTCAAGACGCACTACCCGGCACATTTCCTCGCGGGTGTGCTGACGCACGACCCCGGCATGTACCCGCGTCGGCTGATCCTCGAAGACGCCCGCGAGCACGGCATCCCGATCCTGCCGCTGGACGTGAACCGCTCCGAGCCGGAGTACGTCGTCGAGCCTGTTTCCGACGGGCGCGCTGAGGTCGGATCGGCGGTTCCGGCGCGCGGGGAGGGGGTCGGCCCGAGCGTCGTCGAGCGGAGCCGGAGCCGGCGGACGCCGGGGAGCACGGACCCCGTGCGAAGGCGGAGACGAGCAGCGAGGGCCGATCCACCGACCTCAGCGCGCCTCTACGACGCCCCGACGTACGGCATCAGGCTGGCGCTGAACGACGTGCACGGGATCTCCGACGCCGAGGTGCGCTCCATCCTGCAGGCGCGGGCGGATCGGCCGTTCCGCGACGTCGGCGACTTCCTGAGACGCGCGACGGTCTCGCGTTCGGTGATCGAGGCGATCGCGCACGCCGGCGGGTTCGACCGGATCGATCGCGGCACGCGGCGCGACCGCCTGTACACCGCGATGACGACCGCGCCGCAGCGCGAGGGCGATCAGCTGGCGCTCGATCTCACCGCGCGGGTGAACGGACCTCGGCGAACGTCGCTCGACGAATACACCGACGCCGAACGGGTCCGCGCCGAGCTCGAGGTCCTCGGCCTGGATGCCAGTCGTCATCTGGTGAGCTTCTTCGAACCGCTCATCGCAGACCTCGGCGCGACGCGTGCGAACGACCTGTACCGGCGGCGAGCGGACGAGCGCGTCATGGTCGTCGGCGTCAAGGTCGCGTCACAGACGCCGGCGATCCGGAGCGGGCAGCGCATCATCTTCCTCACGCTCGACGACGCGACCGGGCCGATCGACGTCACGGTGTTCGAGAGCGTCCAGCCAAAGGTCGCCAAGACGGTGTTCCACTCGTTCGTCCTCGCCGTCGTGGGAGCCGTCCGTCGCACGGGCGTCAAAGGCGTGAGCGTGATCGCGGAGGACGTGTGGGATCTCGTCGCGCTGCACCGGGCGCGACGCGACGGTCGGCTCGTCGAGGCGCTCGCGCACGAGGGACCGGCGACCGCCGCCGCCGTTCCGCGGAAGCTCTGGCACTCGAGCGGCGGGTCGGCCGGCCGCTGAGTGGCCGACTAAGCTCCCTCACGATGGCCGCGCGGGCCGGAGTGAGCACAGTGAGCGAAGCGAACGTTGTGCGGACCCCGGGGCAGAAGATCCTCGAGTCGATCCTCCACGTCGACATGGACGCCTTCTACGCGTCGGTCGAGGTGCTGAAGGACGCGAGCCTCGCCGGCAAGCCGGTCGTCGTCGGCGGCACCGGCACGCGCGGCGTCGTGATGTCCGCCTCATACGAGGCGCGCGCGTACGGGATCCGCAACGCCATGCCCGCCGTCCGAGCTCGCCGCCTTTGTCCGGATGCGGTGTTCATGCCGCCCGACTTCGAGTCGTACCAGGCGCACTCGAACCGGTTCCGCGAAATCCTGCTCGCGATCACGCCGACGGTGGAACCCATCTCGCTCGACGAGGCGTTCCTCGACGTGTCGGGGGCGTATCTGCTGTTCGGCGCGCCGGTGGCCATCGCGGAGAAGGTCAGGCGAGACGTCCGCGACGGCATCGGCATCGCGTGCTCGGTCGGAGTCGGGCCGACGAAACTCGTCGCCAAGTTGGCATCGCGGAAGGCGAAGCCCGACGGGCTTGTCGCCGTCACCGGCGAGGACGTCGACGCGTTCCTCACGCCGTTGCCCGCCCGAGCGCTGTGGGGCGTCGGGGAGAAGACCGCCGAGCTGCTCTCGCGACTCGGCGTTCGGACCGTCGGCGATCTCGCCCGAACGCCGCCCGCCGTGCTCGCCCGCCTCGTCGGCGAACAGCAGGCGACGAATCTCAACGATCTCGCCCGCGGCATCGACTCGCGACGCGTCGTCGCATACGAGGCGCCGAAGTCGGTGAGCCACGAGGAGACGTTCGATCGCGATCTTGACGATCACGAGGAGCTTCTGCGCGAGATCCTCGCGCTGTCGCAGAAGGTCGGCGCGCGGCTGCGCGAGGACGGGTATCGCGCGAGGACCGTGACGCTCAAGGTGCGGCTGGCGAACTTCACCACGCTGACGCGTTCGCGAACGACCGACCCGCCGACGGACGTCGCCGCCGACCTGTACCACCACGCGTCCGAGATGTTCCGCGCTCTCCCCGGCGCCAGGAGGCGGGTACGTCTCCTCGGCGTCGCGGCCACCGGACTCCTCGCTGCCGGAGAGCAGCAGCTGGCGCTCCTTCGCGGCGAGCGCTGGAGCGACGTCGAGCGCGCCGTCGATCGGATCGACAAACGGTTCGGCCTGGGAAGCGCGATGCCGGCGGCGCTCCTCGACCGACGTCGCGAACGCCGCGGCTCGTCCGACCGGGGGTAGCACATCGAGTTTTGCGTGGCTCCCGGTACGGGAACGCCATTCCTATAATCGAACCGACACCTACACCGACCAGGCCTCCCGGGAGGGAAACGGCCACCGATGCCATTGTCGCCGGACGAGCAGCGGATCCTCGAAGAGATCGAGCAGCGCCTTTCCGAGGAGGACCCCCGCCTCGCGGAGCAAGTCAGCCGAACGTCGCTGTACACCCACCTCGCGCGTCGCATCCGCTGGTCGGCGTTCGCATTCCTCGTGGGCTTCGTGATGCTGATGTCGTTCTTCGCCTCGCTGTACGTCGCGGCCGCGGGGTTCATCGTGATGCTCGCGTCGTCGCTGCTGATCTACCGCTACTTGAAGCAACTTGGCCGCGATCAGGTTCGCGTCGTCCAGGTGAACTCCGGTCGGTTCTCCATTGCGGGTTTTCTGGCACGGATCGCTGGGCGTTTCCGCGACCGCCCCCAGGAGCCGCCGCCGGATCCCTAGAACGTTCTCATCTGCTCACGTCGCGAACGCGAGAAAGTTCGTCGCGTCTCGCTGGGCGGTTGCAGGAACCGCGCCGAACGCAGTACAACAAGACACCTTCCCCCAGGGGCGTGACCGTCATCTGCACGTCGAGCCTTCCCTCGGCGACGCTGGCGGCCGGCTTGTGTTGATCGTTAGGACGGACGGGTCGGTCAGGGAGGGGCGCACGTTTCGCCGATGGATGGTTTCACCGCGCATCAAGCCACCAAGTTCACGGGGTGCACGCCGCGTCAACTCAGGTACTGGGACCAGATCGGCCTAGTCAGACCCTCCGTTCAGAGCACGGGAGGCCGTCCCGGCGTGCCGAGGATGTACTCGTTCAGAGATCTCGTCGCCCTGAAGGTCGTCAGATCGCTCCTCGCGAGCGGGATGTCGCTCCAGCGCGTCCGCCGCGCCTGGGAGTACCTGAATCACCGCGCTCACCTGGACCAGCACCTGTCCGAGGTCAAGCTGATCACCGACGGCGTGAGCATCTT
>CALGFI010000207.1 GCA_937881155.1 uncultured bacterium
GACCCCGGATCGACGACGACCGCGACCGAGGCGTGGTTCTTGGCTGCCGCGCGAACCATCGCCGGGCCGCCGATGTCGATGTTCTCGATCACCTCGTCGACATCCCCACCGCGTGAAACCGTCTCGCGGAACGGATACAGGTTCACCACCACGAGGTCGAACGGCTCGATCTCGTGACGCGCGAGCTCCTCGTCGTGCTCGTGCTTCCGGCGATCCGCGAGGATCCCCGCGTGGATCCGTGGATGGAGCGTCTTCACCCGTCCTCCGAGCATCTCGGGAACCCCCGTCACGTCCTCGACCGGCGTGACGGTGACGCCGGCGTCTCGGAGCGTCGTAGCGGTACCACCGCTCGATACGATCTCGACGTCATGGTCCGCCAGCTCCCGCGCGAGCTCCACGATTCCCGCCTTGTCGTACACGGCGAGCAGCGCGCGTCGCACCGGGCGAACGTCGCTCACGCCGGCACCTCCACGCCCGGCTGAGCTCACGACGCAGCTCCTCGGCGGCTGAGCGTCACGCGGGCGCCTTCTCCAGCACCCGGACGATGCGTCCCTCGATCGTGATGCGGCCCTCGACGAGCGCGCGGATCGCAGCCGGCAGCAAACGGTGCTCCGCCTCGTGCACCCGTTCCTCGAGGGAATCCCAATCGTCGCTCGGGAGAACGGGAACGGCGTCCTGGAAGACGATCGGCCCGTGATCGACCTCCTCGTCCACGAAATGCACCGTGACGCCGGTGAGCTTGACTCCCCACACGAGCGCGTCGGCGACGGAGGTCCTTCCGGGGAATGCCGGGAGCAGCGCGGGGTGGACGTTCAGGATCCTGCCGGCGAATGCGCGGACGACGTCGGGACCCACGATCCGCATGAACCCGGCGAGCGCGACGACGTCGATCGAGCGCGCGAGGAGGACCTCGAGGAGCGCGCGGTCGAACGAGACGCGGTCGTCGTGGGCGGACGGATCGAGAAAGACGGTCTCGACCTCGTGCGAACGCGCGCGCTCGAGCGCGCGTGCGTTCGCACGATCGCTCACCGCCAGGACAACCCACGGACCGACGACGGGATCGTCGAGCAGGGCCTGCAGATTGGTGCCCTCCCCCGACGCGAGAACGGCGACGCGCGCGTCCGCCACGGCGCGCACGCTAGGCACCTCGTCGAGAAGCGTCAAACGACCGCAGTTGAATACCGCGCACGCCCGTGACCGTCGGAGCCGCGTCGCTCGGGAAGGAAACAACGCCGGCGGTACGCTTCGACCGTGGTGACCGAGGAACGCGCGTCGCGAGGGACCGAACGCTGCCGGTCGCATCCATCGCGAGCGTCCGTCGCGACCTGCGACCGATGCGGGCGCCCGTTGTGTCTGGGATGCGCCGTTCCGGTGCGAGGCAGCGTGCTTGGTCCCGAGTGCCTGGAGGCGGCGATCGGGCCGGACCCCTCGCTTCCCGAGGTCCCGGAGCGTGATCCGGCGCAGCGCGCGCGGGTCGCGACGACCGTCGCCTTCGCCGCCGCGGTCATCTCCACGGCGTTGCCGTGGAGCCGTTTCGGGGCGGGCTCGGACGTGTTCGGCGCATGGAGCGACGCACCCGCATGGTCGATGGTGGCAGCTATTGCCGCCAGCCTCGGGCTCGTGATCTCGCTCGTCGGATCGTTCACACGGCGCGCGTCGCCCGTCGGCGACGTGCTCGCAACGCTCGCTGGTCTGGCAGTCGCAGCGGCCTGCGTGCTGGCGTTGGTTCGGCCCCGGCCGTTCACCTCACCGTGGCTCGGCCCGTGGGTCGCCCTCGGCGCGGGCCTCGCGGCGACGATCGCCGCCATCGGTGCCCGCATTCGCTCGCGTGGCCGCGTCGGCGTTCATGTTTGACTCGCCATCAGGCACGGTGTTCGATAGGCGGGTTGCCGGGCGGCCGGTGGGCCGCGAAAGGAGCGTCATGTCGCAGACCGGTTTTGACATCTCGAAGCTGTCGACGGCGAGCAAGATCCTGCTCGGCGCCGGCGCCCTCTATCTGATCGATCTTCTCCTCGCCTGGCAGCGAGTCTGCTTCGTTGGCCAGTGCATCACGGCCAGCGGGATCGACGGCATCGGCGTGCTGAACCTGCTGCTCGTCATCGTCCTCCTCGTTTGGGAGGGCCTCGCGCTTGCGAATGTTGAGATCAACATCCCCCGCGCGCTCGTCAGCGCAGGGATCGCGGCGGGGATCTTGCTGTTCACCATCCTGAAGATCATCGTCGACAACGATTCCATCTACATCTTCGCGTGGATCGGCCTGCTGCTCGCGCTGGCGATCGGCTACGGCGGCTGGATGCGCTGGCAGGAGCACCAAGCGGCCGGGGGTGGCATGGGCGGCACGACGATGGGACCGCCGCCGTCGGATACTGGCGGTTTCACCAGCTGACATCACGGCCCGACGCGTTTCGGCCTCCGTCGAGGCCCGCTTCGGTTGGCGTCCGAACTCGTGAGGTCGTCGCCGCACCGACGGCACCGCCGACGCATCCCCAGCCGACCGCGAGCGCCGTCCCCGCGAGCGCGTCGGGACCGAACAGGACCCATCCCGCGTTGCCTCCGGCCGCGGCGCCGTAGGTGATCACGATCGTCGAGAGGAGCGAGCCCGCAGCGACGAGCGCGGCGAAGACGAGTCCGCTCGCGGCGCCGATGGGCAACCCTTTCCGACCGGCGCGCTCGGAGACCGCGGCAGCGTGGCGCCCGCCCAGGAGCGTCGCCAGTGCGGGAACGAGAAGAAAGGCGAGGTATAGGTCCGGCAGTTGCTCCGACGGGAGCCCGTCGTCGCCGACCGGCAGGAGAAGACCGTTGTCGGAGCTTGGCGCTTGGAGTCCGGCGAATCGTCCGTAACAGAGCAGATCCGCGTCGATGTCTCCGCGGATCACATCGCAGCCGCCCATCGCCGGCACGAGCGTCCACATCGCCTCGTTCGGTAACACGGCGACGTGATGCGCGAATGCGGCAACACCGACATCCGGGCGATCGAACACCGCCCTCCAATAGCTCGCCGTTGACGGCGTGAGGAACGCGACGGCGTCGTCGGCTTGCGCTACACCGGCGACGAACAGCCCGCCGATCGACAGCGCGACGCCGAGGACGAACATCCGCCACCCTCCCGCGATCGCGGCGCGAGCGGCTCGCTGCCGAACCGTTGCCTCTGCGCTCGCTAACGCAGAGGCGACGCCGCCAGACGCACCCGCGGCCGCCGCAAGACAGAACGGGAGCACGAGCGCCTGCCAGGCCGAGAGCGACACGCGCAGATCCGGGGACGAGAACCCGCCGATGCGAAGCGACGTCCGGACCTCGACCAGCAGCGCGAGTGCGAAGACCAATCCGGCGTACGCCGGCGCAACCGCCGCACCGAGCAGCATCCGCCGGGGGACGGTCCCGCCGGCCCGTTGGGCGACGGAGCGACCACTCCGGAACACCAGCCACAACCCGAAGGCGGTGACCGCGAGCAACGCGACGCCGATCGAGACGGATGTCGAGCCCGAACCGCCCGCCATCGACGCGTCGTCGGCGACCTGAATCTCGATGGCGACGTGGTTGAACGCGCCGACGTAGATCGCGCCGATCTTCGCGGTGGTGGCGACCGAGGGACCGGTCCCGGCAACGATCCGTGCACCGAACGCGAGGGCTTGCCCGATCGCGGCGAGCACGACGAACGCCACGGCGCCTCGCGCGAGCGCTTCACCGAGGTGGCGGAGGCCACCTCGGTTCACGACAGCGCGACCTGGACCAGCTCGGCGACCTCGGTCGGCGTGCGCGCCACCTTCACCCCGGCCGCCTCGAGCGCCTCCGCTTTGGCCTGCGCCGTGCCGCTCGACCCCGTCACGATCGCGCCGGCGTGGCCCATCCGTTTCCCCGGCGGCGCCGTGAACCCCGCGATGTAGCCGACGACGGGCTTGCCGACACGTTCGGAGATGAACGCGGCCGCACGCTCTTCGTCGTCGCCGCCGATCTCGCCGACCATGACGACGATCTCCGTATCGGGATCGTCGGAGAACATCGCGAGCGCGTCGATGAAGCCGATCCCGTGCACCGGATCGCCGCCGATCCCGATGCACGTCGATTGCCCGAGATGGCGTCTCGTGAGCTCGTGAACGATCTGATACACGAGCGTCCCCGATCGCGAGACGAGTCCGACGCGCCCGGGCGTGCACACCTCGCCGGGGATGATCCCCACGTTCGCCTCGCCGGGCGAGATCACGCCGGGGCAGTTCGGGCCGACGAGGACCGAGGAACGCCCATCGAGGTACGCGCGCACCTCGGCCATCTCGCGGACGGGAATGCCCTCCGTGATGGCGACGACGACGCCGATCCCCGCGTCGACAGCCTCGAGGATCGCATCGGCGGCGAACCGCGGTGGGACGAAGATCATCGACGTGTTCGCTTTCGTCTCGCGGACGGCGTCGGCGACCGTCTCGAACACCGGAATGCCGTCGACGTCCTGCCCGCCTTTCCCGGGTGTCACGCCCGCGACGACGTTCGTTCCGAAGTCGCGGTTGCGACGCGTGTGGAACGTCCCCTCGTTGCCCGTGATGCCCTGGACGAGCAGTCGCGTGTCCCGCCCGACGAGGACGCTCACGGTGCGCTCGCGGGCGCGCGAACGGCCGTCACGCCGCAACGCCGCTCGCGAGAGCAGCAGCCAGTTGCGCGGCCTCGATCATCGTCGCGGCAGACACGATGTTCGGATGCTGCGCTTCGGCGAGGATCTTCCGGCCCTCGGCTGCATTGGTCCCGTCGAGCCGAACCACGATCGGAACCTTCGGCTGGACGCGTTCGAGCGCCTCGAGCACGCCTCGTGCGACCAGGTCGCCGCGGGTGATCCCGCCGAAGATGTTGATCAATACCGAGCTGACCGCCGGGTCGGACAGGACGACCTCGAGCGACGTGGCCATCTGATCGGCGCTCGCGCCGCCACCGACGTCGAGGAAGTTCGCCGCTCGCCCGCCGGCCTGCGCCACCACGTCGAGCGTCGACATCACGAGCCCCGCGCCGTTGCCGATGATCCCAACGTCGCCGTCGAGCTTCACGTACTGAAGGCCCTTCTCCTTCGCGCGCGCCTCGACCGGATCGATGGGGAACGCGGAACGGAGCGACTCGATGTCGGGATGACGGAACAGCGCGCTGTCGTCGATCGTCACCTTGGAGTCGAGGGCGACGACGCGACCGTCCTCGAGCTGCACGAGTGGATTGATCTCGACGAGCGTCGCGTCGACCTCCAGGAGCATGCGGTAGGCCTTCCCGATGATGTCGGCCGCGCCCTGTCGTGACTCCGAAGGGAGTGCCGCCACGAGCTCGCGAACGTGGAACGGCCGCATCCCGATGCTCGGGTCGACCTGAACGCGCCGGATCGCTTCCGGCCGAGTCCGCGCGAGCTCCTCGATGTCGACTCCGCCTTCGGCGGTCATCAGCGCGAGGTACCGCCCGGTCGAACGATCCAGCAGCAGCGACGTGTAGAACTCGCGAGCGATCGGGAGGAGCTCCTCACACAGGACGCGCGTGACGGGCATCCCCTTGAAGCCGTCGCGCAGCATCCGCTCGGCTTCCTCGGCCGCGCGTTGCGGCGAGTCGACGAGGGCAACGCCGCCGCCCTTGCCGCGTCCGCCAACCTGGACCTGGATCTTCACGACCGAGCGCCCGCCGAGCTCTTCCGTGGCGCGGGCAGCGTCCTCGGCGGTGGTCGCGACGATCCCTCTCGGCACAGGGATGTCGTACCTCGCGAACAGCTCCTTGCCCTGGTGCTCGTACAGGTCCACTCAGCTCGCCCGCTCGTGCGAGAGCCGGTCGTCGAGCCACGCGATGATCTCGCGGGTCGACGCCCCCGGTGTGAAGACCTTCTCGACGCCGGCCTCCGCCAGCCGAGGAACGTCAGCGGCGGGGATGATGCCGCCGCCGAAGACGAGCACGTCGCCGGCGTCCCGTTCGCGGAGCAGCGCGACGACCTTGGGGAACAGCGTCATGTGTGCGCCCGAGTGGCACGACAGCCCGACCGCGTCGGCATCCTCCTGGATGGCCGTCTCGACGATCTGTTCGGGCGTTTGATGCAAACCGGTATAGATGACCTCGAACCCCGCGTCGCGAAGCGCTCGTGCCACGACCTTGGCGCCACGATCGTGACCATCAAGGCCCGGCTTGGCGACGACGATCCGCGGCTTGCCCGGCACGCGATTCAGTCTAGCGAGCGCGCCACGGATCTCGTTCGGGACCCGTTGACATACTGGGATCCGTGTTCCATCGAAAGCGCATCCGGTTCCGTCCGCCGGGCCTAAAGCCGACGACGAAGATCGGCACGCTCGGGCCATATCGGGGGCGTCTCGGCCTGGCGTGGGTGATCGCCCCGATCGTCGCCGGCATCGTGGTCGTCGTCGCCGGCTACCTCGCCCTGATCCGGTAGCGCTCGACGCCGCTTCACCACCTGTTGGGAAGCCCGGTCCGCAATCGAACAGCCTCCGGGATCTTGATCGGTTGTTCGGGCGGCGCGGGGCCTGGAACGAACCTCTTACCGTCGGGTTGGAACCATCCGACGACGCCGTCTTGCCGCTCGACTTTCCAGCCGTGCTCGTGCAAGAGCTTGTGATGGAACGTGCACACGAGCACCAGGTTGTCGAGGTCCGTCC
>CALGFI010000208.1 GCA_937881155.1 uncultured bacterium
TCGAGCACTACCAGGAGCGGTTCCGCTACATCCTGATCGACGAGTACCAGGACACCAACCGCGCTCAGTACCAGCTGGTCAACCAGCTCGCCGCGAAGTACCGCAACGTGTGCGTGGTCGGCGACGCGGACCAGGGCGTGTACTCGTGGCGCGGCGCGACGATCCAGAACCTCCTCGACTTCGAACGCGACTATCCCGACGCGGAGGTGTTCCTCATGGAGCAGAACTACCGCTCCACGTCGAACATCCTGGCAGTCGCCAACGCGCTGATCGAGCACAACGTGCAGCGCAAGCCGAAGAGCCTGTGGACGGAGATCGCCGGCGGCGAGCTCGCCGTTCGCTTCCGCGCCGACGACGAGCACGAGGAGGCGCTGTTCGTCGCGGAGGAGACCCATCGACTCGTCGAGGAGGAAAGCCACAGGTATTCGGACATCGCCATCTTCTACCGGACCAACGCGCAGAGCCGGGTCCTGGAAGACGTGTTCATTCGCGCAGGCACGCCGTACCGAGTGATCGGCGGTGTGCGCTTCTACCAGCGCAAGGAGATCCGCGACGTCATCGCGTACCTCCGTTTGCTGCTGAACCCGCAGGACGTGGTCGCCGCCCGACGCGTGATCAACACACCCAAGCGCGGGATCGGCGACGCAACCGTGACGGCTATCGAGGGGTTCGCCGCGATCGAGGGCGTCCCGTTCCTGGAGGCGGCGCGACGGGCGGACGAGATCGGTTCGCTCGCGACGAGGGCCAAGGGCGCGGTCGCCGGGTTCGTGCACGTCATGGACACGATCGCCGCCGCGCTCGAGTCCGGCGCCGGACCGCAACGGATGATCGAGGCGGCCGCCACCGAGTCCGGGTACCTGCTCGACCTGGAGACCGAACGGACGGTCGAGGCCGAGGGGCGGATCGAGAACATCCGAGAGCTCGGCGGAGTGGCGGCCGAGTTCGCTCAGCGCGATCCCGACGGAACGCTCGCCGATTTCCTCGAGCAGGTGTCGCTGCTCGGCGAGCAGGACGAGTACGACGAGGAGGCGGGGAGCGTGACGCTGATGACGCTCCACAACGCCAAGGGCCTCGAGTTCCCGGTCGTGTTCGTCATCGGGCTCGAGGACGGTGTCTTTCCTCATTACCGCTCGATGGGCGACCCCGCGCAGCTGGAAGAGGAACGGCGACTGATGTACGTGGGCGTGACGCGTGCCCGCGAACGCCTGTACCTGACGAACGCGTGGAGCCGAGCGCTGTTCGGGCAGACGTCGTACAACCCGCCGTCGCGGTTCTTGTCCGAGATTCCGAGCGAGCTCGTCCGGTCACTGGAGGGCGACGATGTCGCTGACGCGGACGGTTCGGCCTCCCCGATCCGTGAGGCGGTGATGGGGCGACCGCAGTCCGTCGACATCTCGGCCGGCGACACCGTCGTCCACGACAAGTGGGGCGAGGGAGTCGTCGTCACGGTGAACGGGCGCGGCACCGACGCCGAGGCGACGGTGCGGTTCGAGGACGCGGGGGAGAAGCACCTGCTCCTCGCGTACGCGCCGCTTCGGAAGGTGGGCTGA
>CALGFI010000209.1 GCA_937881155.1 uncultured bacterium
CAAGATGAACGTTCCCGCCGAGGCCGCCCGGGCGCCCTCGGGGGAGACGTAGCCGATCACCGGCACGCTCGAGTTCAAGATGGCCTGGGTGATCTGGCGCATCGACGAAATCAGGCCGCCGGGCGTATCGATCGTGATGAGGACGGCGGCGGCGCTCTCTTCCTCGGCGTCGCCGATCGCGTCCTCGATGTAGTCGGCGACGAACGGGTCGACGACGCCGCGGAGCTCGAGCTGGACGATCGAACCCCGGAGCTCCTGTTGCGCGCCGGCCGGCGCGGCGACGAACGAACCGGCTGCTGCGGCAAGGCATGCGATCGCGAGCGCGCGCCGAAGCGTTTTCACAGCCGCATCATCGCACCGGCGTGGGATGATGAGCGCGCGCCCAAGCTCGCGGCGACCGCGAGTCCGTATACCCGGAGGAGACGAGTGGCCGGACGGCCAGAAGGACCGCTCCTCGCGCGCGAGGAGCAGCAGTTGGTGGAGGGGCTCCTTGCGGGGAACGACGATGCGGTGCGACAGCTCTACGCGCGGTACGCGCGCCCCATCTACACGCTCGGACTTCGCCTTCTCGGAAGCGCAGAAGCGGCCGAGGAGCTCACCCAGGACGTCTTCCTGGCGGCGTGGCGCAAGGCCGCGCGGTTCGACCCGACGCGCGGGCGCCTTTCGACGTGGCTCATGACGATCGCCCACAACCTCGCCGTCGACCGGCTCCGTAGGGAGACCGGCGTAACCCGTCCGCACCTCGTTCTGGTCGACGAGGTTCCGGAGCTGCCGACGCCGGGTGAGGACGAGCCGCTCATGGAACGCGATGCCGCGATCCGCGCGCTCGCGTGTCTGTCGATCGCCGAGAAGCGATTGCTCGCGCGGGCGTACTTCGGCGGGCTCACGGCGCGCGAGATCGCGGAGGCTGATGGGATCCCGCTCGGAACGGTGAAGACGCGGCTGCGAACGGCTCTGATCAAGGTGCGCCGCGCGAATCACGACAAGGAGCGGCCGTGACCTGTCTCGAGGTCCGGGAGCTCCTTCCGGAGCTCGCGGTCGGCGTTCTTCCCGCTCGCGATCGCGAGGAGGTCGAACGGCACCTGCGCTGGTGCGCCGGGTGCCGCAAGGAGGCGGGTGAGCTCGGCGACGCTGCGGCGACGATCGCGTTTGCCCTGCCTCCGGCGGATCTGCCCGATGCGCTTCGGGAGCGCGTGGTTCGTGATGTGAAGGACGCCGCGGGCGCCCCGCGGAAACCACGGCGCGCCCGCGCCGCAGCCGCCTCCGCCCTCGCCGCAGCCATCGCACTGGGCAGCCTCGGCTGGGGGGCGGTCATGGCGGACCGCGCCGGCGAGTTCGAGCAACGCGCGAACGATGCCGAGCGCCGCCGCAACGACGCCATCGCGCTGTTCGTACAGTTGATCGACGACCCGCTCTCGGTCGAGGACGACCGGCTGGGTCAGACTCGCCTCGGCCGCCTCACGCCGACCGCCGACGGTCAGGGAGGCGGCATGGCGCTGCAGCTCCTGTCGCCCAGGCTTCTCGACTTCTCGCTGGTGATCGTGAACGGCCTCGATCCGCGCGCGACCGACCGCATGCCGTTCCACGTCGAGTTCGAGAACGGCGGCGGCGAGGTGGTTCGGGCCGGCCGCATCGGCGAGCTCGACGCGGAAGGTCACGCGGAGGTGTTCCGCCAGTTCGCGAACCGCGACCTGACGGGCTACACACTCGTGCGCGTCGTCGACGTCGACGGCGTTGTGGTGCTCGAGGGCCGGGCGGGCGCCGGGATCTAGCCGGCGACCATCCCTTCGATCAGCGCCGCTCGACCGACTGCGTGAAGCTGCCGGAGAAGTCGATCCCGCCGGAGAACCCGGGGATGCCCTCGAACGTCATCGAGATCTCGAAGTCACCGGCGCCTGTGGTCCGGAGCATCTGCTTCGCGCCGAGGTCCACGTAGCTCGTCTGGCTGAACTCGCCCTGCCCGCCGTACGAGACCGTCGCGTCCCTGATCGCCCCGATCTCTGCCGGACCGGCGCCCGCGAGCGCGTCCTCGCCGAGCGCGGAGATCAGCTCGTCGAACCGCAGCGTGAAGTCCATCGGTACGGTCAGCTCGGTGACGATGACGGCCGCCTGCCGGCCGTTCACGTCCTCGTTCCGCTGGTAGGTGCTCGACGCCGTGTACTCGATCGTGCCCTCGCCGAACGGGAACTCCTGGGAGAACTCCTTCTCCCACGAATCGCCGGGCGCAACACGGTCGCCCTCGTCGGGCAGGATCGGCGTGAGCTGGCTGGAGCCCGGGAACCCGAAGCCCTGGGTCTGACCGGCACCGCCGAGCGCGAGCCCGCCGGCGGAGATGACGCGGCCGTCCGGCGCGACCTCGATCTCGATGGGCGGAACCGAGGTCGCCGGCAGCGGGGCGTTGTTCACGACCCCAGATAGCTCGGAGGTCGTGACCTCGATCGTCGCGACGCCGTCGCCGTCGATCGAGCGTACGGTCCACGTCTGCACCTGGCTCATGTCCATCTGCAGTGGCATCTGGCCGAACAGTTCGGACGACATCTGGCCGTCCATCGTCATGTGGATCGCGTACGTCTCGGTCTGGCCCTGGGTGAACGAGAGCGCGAGAGGTTTGGCGTTCGCCGACTCGCCCCCCTGCGTCGACACGAGCGCGAACGCGGCAACCCCGAGCGCGAGCACGGCCACGATGGACCCTGCGATGAGTCCCGTCCGGCGCCGGCGCGGCGCCGGCTGCTCGGGAGGCGCGGGCATCCACGACGACGGAGTCTCCGGTTCCGGCTGCGACGGAACGCTTGGGTTCGTCGGCGTGTACTGGCTCATCGATTCCTCCTCGTTGGCGTCCTATCGATGGTCCCACAGAGCATCGGCACGCGGGGGTACGGCCTAAGACGGCCCTCGTCCGCGGTACGGCTCGCCGGATCCTTTTCCGGCGACGTGGTCAGGCCGCGAGCGCCTTTGCCAGGAACGCCAAAGACCGCGGGTACCGATATTGGATCGACATGTGCCCCGCGTCGAACAGCTCGAACGAATGGGAGACCCCGATCGCGTCGAGCTCCTTCGAGACGGCGACGGCGCCGTTGTCCAGGTAGTACTCGTCCTTCTTCCCGGCGTCGAGCCAGATCGCTCGCATCGAGCGAAGCGCATCCGCGCACTGCGGCACCATCCGGACCGGATCGAGCGCCAGCCAGCGTTCCCACACCTCCGGGATGAGCCGACCCGTCGCGACGTCGAACGGCAGCGTCACCGACCCGTCGGCCTCGGCCGAGTAGCACGCGGCCATGCACCAGTCGTTCAGCAGCGTGCCGTCGTACGGCTTCGTTCCGAACGGGCGGGATCGCACGTCCTGCCAGAACCGCTCGTACGAGCCGTCGTACTCATCGCGGAGGATCCGCGCGGTCTCGCGAAACTCCGGCAGGTAACACGCCTCGAACAGCGCGTCACCAGCGTGCGACGCGAGCGCGCCGAACACGTCCGGCCGCATCATCGGAACGACGAGCGCCCCGTATCCGCCGCTCGACTTCCCCTGGATCCCGCGGTGGTCGCGGTCGGCGATGGTTCGGAACCGGTCGTCGACGTCCGCGACGACCTCGTCGCACAGGAAGTCCTGATACTGACCGGTGCCGGGCGAGTTCAGGAACTGGCTCCCGCCGAGCGAGGTCCAGCAGTCGACGAGCGCGACGATCACGTGCGGTGCGCCGTTCGTCGCGAACAACTCGTCGATCATCTCCGGGTAG
>CALGFI010000210.1 GCA_937881155.1 uncultured bacterium
GGCGCCGGTCCTCCCGGACCGGGGAAGATCTGGTCGAGTCGCCGCATCGTCTTGTCGTCGAGTCGAAGCTCGAGCGCACGCATCGAGCCGTCGAGCTGCTCCATCGTCCTCGGTCCGATGATCGGCGCCGTGACGACGGGGTTCGCCAGGAGCCACGCCAGCGCGACGTCGGCGGGGCGCTCGCCGAGATCAGCGCAGAACTTCTCGTACGCCTCGATCCGATCGCGGTGCTTGTCCAGCTCCTCCTGAACGCTCCCCCTCGACCGCCGGCCACCCTCGAGCTTCTCGAGCACGCCGCCCAGCAGCCCCCCGCCGAGCGGGCTCCACGGGATGACGCCCATGCCGTACGCCTCGCACGCGGGGAGCACCTCGAGCTCGCTGTCGCGGTCGACCAGGTTGTACAGACACTGCTCGGAAACGAGACCGAGAAAATGGCGTGCCTTCGCGGCCTCGTTCGCGCGCGCGATGTGCCACCCGGCGAAGTTGCTCGAACCGACGTACAGCACCTTGCCCTGCTGCACGAGCGTCTCGAACGCCTGCCAGATCTCGTCCCACGTCGCCGGCCGGTAAACGTGGTGCATCTGGTAGATGTCGATGTGATCGGTCTGCAGGCGGCGAAGGCTCCCCTCGCACGCGTCGCGGATGTGTCGCGCCGACAGCCGGGAGTCGTTCGGCCACTTGCCCATCTCGCCGTAGACCTTCGTGGCGACGACGACCTTCTCGCGTCGTCCGCCTCCCTGGGCGAACCACTTGCCCACGATCGTCTCGGTCGCGCCGACGCCTTTCGAACGGCCGTAGACGTTCGCCGTGTCGAAGAAGTTGATGCCGAGGTCGATCGCGCGGTCCATGATCGCGAAGCTGTCCTGCTCGGACGTCTCGGGTCCGAAGTTCATCGTTCCGAGACAGAGCGGGCTGACCTTGAGGCCGAGCCGGCCGAGATGCACGTATTCCATCAAGCCCTCCTCACGGAGTGAGACTCCATTGCACCACTCCTGTCCTGGGGTTCGCACAACGCTCGCTTTCGCTCGCTGTGCTACCCCTGATCCCTCCGGTCACGTCGTGACGGGAGCACCCTCCGGTTCGATAGGAACCGCCTCGAGGGAACCGTCGCGTTCGGGAGCGCGCGCACCCGGATAGAACATGAACGCGAGCGTGAGCGCGCCACCGAGCAGACCGGCCGCGATCAGCGTCGCGTCGACGCCGAACGCGTCGGCGGCGGGACCGACGATCGCGAACGACAATGGCACTCCAGCGATCGAGATCATCCAGTCCAGACTCGAAACGCGCCCAAGAAGTTGTGACGGCACGAGCCGCTGCAGGAGCGTGTACCAGATCACGATCAGGATCGTGATCGACGTCTCCGCGACGAGCGCGACGAGCATGGCCTGCCACACGCTGGTCACGACACCGAACCCCGCCGTCGCCGCCATCCCGACCGTCCACGCGACGTACAGGACCGTGACGGCTCGGCGCGGGATCCGGCCGCGCTGTCCCAAGACGATCGCCGCGGTGACGGCTCCCACGCCCCCGGCGCCGTAGACCAGTCCGAGCGCCGCGGCCGAGCCGTTCAGGTCGTTTCGCACGACGAACGGCACGAGCACCTCCCACGGTCCCCACGTTGCGAGCAAGCTCACGGTCGCGGCGACCATCGACACCCAGAGCCACGTCCGGCCGCGCACGTAGCGCAGGCCCTCGACCAGATCCGCCCACGGCGACGTCCGCTCCTCCTCGGATCTCGGCACGTGACGCGTACGCATGGCGAAGATCATCACGGCCGAGAACACGAACGTGCCGGAGTCGGCGACGAACGCCCAGCCCGGTCCGATGCTCGCCACCAGAGTGCCGCCCACGAGCGGTCCGATCAGCGTCCACGAAATGGGGCGGACGAACTGCCCGAGCGAGTTCGCCTGTAGCAGCAGGTCGTCCGGGACGATCGTCGGCACGATCGAGCTGAACGCCGGTGCGAAGATCGCCTGCCCGGCGCCGTACACGACGACGAGCAGGATCAGGATCGGGAGCGTCAAGGCGTCGACGATCGACAGGTAACCGATCGTTCCGATCGCGATGCCGCGGATGACGTCGCCGGCGATCATGAGGTGCCGACGGTCGAGCCGGTCTGATAGCACGCCACTCGCGAGCACCAGCACGACCTGCGGCAGGCTCCAAGCGACGCCCACGGCGGCCAGCGAGGAAGGCGAGTTCGACAGATCGTACGTCTGCCAGGCGATGGCGATGATGTAGATCCCGTCGCCGATGAAAGAGATCGTCAGGCCGGTCCACAGCAGCGCGAAGTCGCGAACCCGAAGCGGCCGCAGGATGCCGATCCGGTCGACGAACGCCGAAGCGCGCCGCCGCATGCCGAGACGCTCGAGGAGACCGGCCACGCCGAGGAGCATACGAGCGCGTTTCGAGGCCCCGTTGACCGCAGGTTCGCGTACGCATCGTTACGCTCGGCGCTCTTCTCTCGAGGGGGTTGAGCGATGAACGCGTTCCCGCGGTTCGATCTGGAAGGCCAGACGGCGCTCGTGACCGGCGCGGCGCGGGGGCTCGGCCGGGCGATCTCGCTGGCGCTCGCGAACGCCGGTGCAAACGTCGCGCTCGGCTTGCGTGACGTCTCGACGGGTTCTGACCTCGCGAACGAGATCGGCTCACTCGGCCGAACGGCGCTCCCCCTCGCGATGGACGTTCGCCACCTCGATCAGGTGCGCGCCGGCATCGATATGACCGTGGAGCGGCTCGGCCGCCTCGACATCCTGGTGAACAACGCGGGCGTCGCGCCGACGAACCCAGCGGAGGACGTGAACGAGGCGGACTTCGACGACACGTTGCGGGTCAACGTGAAGGGCACGTTCTTCGCGAGTCAGGCCGCCGGGCGTCACATGATCCGGCAGGGCTACGGGCGCATCGTGCACGTGAGCTCGCAGGCCGGGTTCGTCGCGCTCCCGACGGAGTCCGTCTACTGCATGACGAAGGCGGCGATCGTGCACCTCGCCAAGTGCCTGGCGGTCGAGTGGGGAGTGCACGGCGTCACCGTGAACGCCGTCGCGCCGACGTTCATCCGTACGCCGGGAACGGAGGGCGCGTTGAGCGATCCGGCGTTCGAGGCGGAGGTCGTCGAACGGATCGCTGCGTTGCACCGCATCGGCGAGCCGATGGACGTGGCGGGTACCGTTGTGTTCCTCGCCTCACCAGCCGCGTCGCTGATCACCGGCACGACCGTGCTCGTCGACGGGGGCTGGACCGCTCGCTAGCGTGAATCGGCGGGATGCGCTTCAAACCGTAAGCGCGCCCGGAGGGAATCGAACCCCCAACCTTGTGGTCCGTAGCCACACGCTCTATCCGTTGAGCTACGGGCGCTTTCGAACAAACAGCATACTGGGGCACTCAATCGCCCCTCCGAGCGCGGAGGCGGCACGACCTGGCGAACTTCGAAGCCCCGAACCCCGTAGCATCGAAGGTCCGGCCCGCGACCCGGGAGGTGGACATGAGCTCTCGTCTGAACCCGTACGTGATGTTCGACGGCAACGCGCAGGAGGCGATGGAGTTCTACAAGGGCGTGTTCGGCGGCGATCTGCGGTTGAACACGTTCGGTGAGTACGGCGCTCCCGAACCGGCCATCGCCGACAAGGTCATGCACGCACAGCTCGAAACCGACCGCGGCTTCACGCTCATGGCGTCGGACCCGCCACCCGGCATCGATCGTCAGCCCGGCAACAACATCTCGATCAGCCTGAGCGGCGAGGACGCCGACGAGCTGCGCGGCTACTGGGAGAAGCTCTCCATGGGCGGGACCGTGACCATGCCGTTGGAAAAGCAGATGTGGGGCGACGAGTTCGGCCAATTGGTCGACAAGTTCGGGATCTCCTGGATGGTCAATATCGGCCAGGCACAGCAGAGCTAGGTCGTTTATCACCCGTTCGGCGCCACGGGTTAGCCATTTGACCGATGAGGAGGACCCTGCGCGCGGCCTACAGTGCGCGCATGTGGGGACTCTTCCTCGAGGAACCCAAGCAACGGCCTGTGGTGTGCGGCGAGTGCGCTCACTCGGAGTTCGTCCACGGCGACTTCGACCGACACTGTCTCTACTCGGGATGCGTGTGCCGATCGTTCCGGCCAATCCTCGTGGTCCCGAGTACATAGCTCCGAGCTAGAGAGACCGATCGGGCCGGCTCACGAGTGTCCCGGCGAAGCTTCGTCGGCATGAAGCGCGCCCCCGGAAACGTCAGTCGGGTACGACGAGTACATTCCGCACGGGTGAAAGCCCCGTAACCAGTTCGCGCCACGTGGCTCCGCCGTCATCCGACGCGTACACGCTCCCGTCGTTGGTACCGAACGCCGCAAACGAACCATCGTTCAGAGCATCGAGGCAATACGTGTCGATGTTGTCGTCGAACCACTCGGGGAGCCCCGAGCGGCACCGCTCGAACGCGCCGTCCTCGAGACCGCCTCGATAGACGGCGGCGCGTCCGCCCCTCGGCCCGTTCGATGCCGAGACGAGTACCTGGTCCCCGCAAACCACCACTGCTCTGCAGTAGCGGGCCTCGAGTCCATCGCTGCGCAACGACCACGTTGCACCTTTGTCGGTGCTCATCGAGAGCCCGCGTGCGCCGGCCGCGAGGACGAGACCTTCCGCCGTCGCGACCTGGTGGACATCGGTGTCGATGTCGATGGTCGGATTCCAGCTCACTCCGCCATCATCCGTGTGCAGCACGCCGCCAACGTGAACGTTGACGTAGACGTCCTCTCCCCACTCGGAGATCGATCGCGTCGCGGGAGGTCCGCCCCACGGCGTGTACCAGGTGTCGCGTCCCTCGGCCGCGTCGAACGCCTCGAGCGGCTCGAGCGTCCCCTCGGTGAGCCGGAACAAGCGCGCCTCCGACGTGCCGGCATGGATCGCATCGGTCATCGCAAGACACGTCCCCTCAACGCCCTCGAGCGTCGCGACGTGACGCCATCGATCGTCGGGGGCGTACCAGATCTCAGAACCGTCCACGATCGCCCAGAGCTCTGGGCGATCGTCGCCGTCCCGAACAACTGTCGTCACGGGCCGCCCCGCGTGCTGGGTAGCGGCCACTTCCTGGCCACGTGCGTCGAACGATCGAAGGCCGTTCGGCGCCGCCACGAGGATCCGGGGCATCCCCGGGATGCTCTAACGCGATGGCAAGGGTTGTCCACT
>CALGFI010000211.1 GCA_937881155.1 uncultured bacterium
AGGCCCTCGAGGGCAACCTGTGCCGCTGCACCGGCTACCACAACATCGTGAAGGCGATCCTCGATGCCGCTGGCGAGATGAGCGGCGCGAGGGCGTAAAGGGGGAGCCGAGATGGCAATCACGGAGAGATCCGTCGGGAGCCCGGTCCTCCGCAAGGAGGATCCAGAGTTCCTCACCGGGAGGGCCAGGTACACCGACGACCTGAGCCTGCAGGGGATGCTGTGGATGGCCGTCGTCCGGAGCCCGTACGCGCATGCGAGGGTGAAGAGCGTCGACGTATCGAACGCCCTGGCCATGGACGGGGTTGTGGCCGCGTTCAGCGGCCGGGACTTCGAGTGGGCGGGCCCGCTGCTCATGGCATGGCCGGTCACCGAGGACATCAACAGCCCCCCGCACTACCCGCTCGCGGCCGAGAAGGCCCGTTACCAGGGCGACGGAGTCGCGGTTGTGGTGGCCGAGTCCCGGGCGCTCGCGGAAGACGCCGCCGAGACGGTCGAGGTGGACTACGAACCCCTGCCGGCGGTCGCCGACGTGGAGGCCGCGCTCGCAGAGGGGGCGCCGCTCGTTCACGACGAGTTCGGCACCAACCGCAGCTACAGCTGGAAGCTCACCAATGGCGACGTCAACAAGGTGTTCTCCGAGGCCCCCGTGGTCGTCGAGGAGCACTACCGCGTGCAGCGTCAGGTAGCGAACGCGATGGAGCCGCGGGCGATCCTCGTCGAGCCGAACATGGCTTCGGGCCAGTTCACGATGTGGAGCTCGACCCAGATCCCACACATCGTCCGGACGGCGATGGCGATCGCCACGGGGATTGCGGAGTCGAAGCTGCGGATCATCGCGCCACGCGTGGGAGGCGGGTTCGGCTCGAAGCTCCAGGTGTACCCGGAGGAGGCGTTGGCGCTGGAGCTCGCTCGACGGCTCGGCCGGCCCATCAAGTGGACCGAGACCCGGTCGGAGGGCTACCTCGCCACCCATCACGGCCGCGATCAGGTCCAGAAGATCGAGCTCGCCGCGAACGAAGACGGCAAGATCCTCGGCTACCGCACGCTCGTCCTCGCCAACATGGGCGCGTACCTGCGGATCATCGCGCCGGGAACGCCGGTGCTCGGAGCGTTCTTGTACTGCGGTTGCTACGAGGGCGAGGCGTACCAGATCCAGATCGAGGGCATCTTCACCAACACGACCCCGGTGGACGCGTACCGGGGGGCGGGGCGGCCCGAAGCGACGAACGCGATCGAGCGTGCGATCGATGCCCTCGCCCGGCGTGTCCACAAGGATCCGGTCGAGATCAGGCGCATGAACTTCATGCCGCCGTTCACCGAGGCCACCGCGTCGGTCGGCGGGCTCACGATCGACTCCGGCAACTACCCGGCGACTCTCGACCAGGCGTTGGAGCTGTTCGACTACGACCAGCTCCGCAAGGAGCAACAGGCCCGCCGGGAGAGCGGAGACCTGAGGCAGCTCGGGATCGGTTTCTCGACCTACCTCGAGAACTGCGGGTGGGGCCCGTCCCGCGTCATCGGTGGCGTCCTCAAGTATGCGGGCGGCGGATGGGAGGCCGCGACGGTGCGCTGTCACCCCACGGGGAAGGTAGTGCTGGTCGTCGGAACCACCCCCCACGGCCAAGGCAACGAGACCACGTTCGCGCAGATCGTCTCCGACGAGCTCGGCGTGCCGGTCGACGATGTTGAGGTGCTGTTCGGTGACACCGACATCGCCCCCAGCGGTTGGGACACCTACGGCAGTCGGAGCGCGGCGGTCGGGACTCCCGCGGTCTCCCGCGCCTGCCGGAAAGTGATCGAGAAGGCGCGCAAGATCGCGGCGCACGAGCTCGAGGTGGCGGCGAGCGACCTCGACTACGAGGCCGGAGGGTTCCACGTGAAGGGCGCACCAGCCGTCACGAGAACCATCGGAGAGCTCGCCTTCTCAGCGTGGAGGGGTCACAACTTGCCCGATGGGATGGAGCCCGGGCTCGAGGAGTCCGCGTTCTTCGATCCGGAGAACCTGGTGTTCCCGTTCGGGGCGCACATCTGCGCAGTCGAGGTCGACACCGAGACCGGCGACGTGGAGGTCGTGAAGTACGTCGCCGTGGACGACGTGGGCCCGATCGTGAACCCGCAGATCGTCGATGGCCAAGTGGTCGGCGGCGTCATCCAGGGGATCGCCGAGGCGCTGTACGAGGAGGCGATCTACGACCCCAACGGGCAGCTCCTCAGCTCCAACATGAGCACGTATGCCGTGCCGGCGGCCACGGAGGTTCCGTCGATCGTGACGGGGAACCACGTGACGCCCTCGACGACGAACGAGCTCGGGATCAAGGGGGTTGGCGAGACGGGGACGATCGCCTCGCCTCCGGCGGTGCTGAACGCAGTCGTCGACGCCCTGTCGCACCTCGGGGTTACGGAGATCGATCGGCCCGCTGCGCCCGAAAACGTCTGGCGAGCGATCCGCGCGGCGAAGGGGGGTGGGGCATGATCCCGGCCCCGTTCGAGTACGAGCGCGCCGATTCGGTCGACGGCGCAATCCAGCTGCTGTCGGTGAAGGACGACGCCAAAATCCTCGCCGGCGGCCACTCGCTGCTCCCATTGATGCGGCTGCGTCTGGCGAGTCCGTCGATGCTGGTCGACATCACGCGGATCGGCGAGCTGAAGTACATCCGGGAGGACGGTGACAGGATCGCGATCGGCGCGTTGACGCGCCACCACGACGTGGCGAACAGCGAGCTGCTCCAGCGAGTGTGCCCGATCCTCCCGTACGCCGCGAGCAAGGTCGGCGACCCGCAGGTGCGGCACGTCGGAACGATCGGCGGCTCGGTCTCGCACGGCGATCCGGCCGGCGACATGCCCGCAGTGTTGCTCGCGCTCGGCGCCGAGATGACCGTGCGCGGTCCGAACGGCGCGAGCCGGACGGTGAAGGCCGACGACTTCTTCCGAGGACTGTTCGAGCCCGATCTCGCGTCGAACGAGGTCCTCACCGAGATCCGTGTGCCCACGACCGCCGGGCGAGGGTGGAGCTACCTGAAGTTCAATCGGCGCGCGCAGGACTGGGCGCTCGTCGGAGTCGCGGCGCTCGCGTCGAACGGCGCGCCCGCCGCCGTGACGCTCACGAACATGGCCGACCGGCCGATGCATGCCTCGGGTGTCGAGGAGGAGCTCGCCGGTGGGGCGGATCCCGCGAGAGCCGCCGAGCGCGCTGCCGAGAACACCCGTCCGCCGTCCGACGCGTTCGCAAGCGCCGAGTATCGTCACGAGCTCGTCAAGGTCCTCGTCCGGCGCGCGCTCGAGGAGGCGTTGCGCCGCTAGCGCATCCTCCTCGGTCTTTGACGCCCTCGCGCTCGTCTGCGTAGATGGAAGGCATGCTCGGTCAGGTCCAACGCGAGGTCGAGGAGGCGGCGGAAGGGTTCGCCAGCTGGTTCGACGAGCACGGAATCTTCATCATCGCGACGATCGCCGTCGCGGTCGTCGTGACGTTCATCGTCTCCCTGCTGGTGCGCCGCTATCGCAAAAGGCTCGAGGGAAGTCCGAGCCTTACGCAAGAGCTCAACCTCCAACGCATCGCGACGCTCACCGGGGCGCTGTCGACCACTGGCATCGTGGTCATCTGGGTGGTGGCGGTACTGATGATCCTGGGGAACGTCACGGATGGTGTCGGCCCACTCTTCGCGAGCGCGGGTGTCGCAGGCGTCGCGCTGGGTTTCGGTGCACAGTCGATCGTTCGCGACACGCTGTCGGGATTCTTCATCCTCCTCGAGAACCAGTTCGGTGTGGCCGACGTCGTCGAGGTGCGCACGACCGCGAACC
>CALGFI010000212.1 GCA_937881155.1 uncultured bacterium
TGGTTCAGCCGCGCGGCCGCGTGCGCCTCGCGGCGGAACCGTTCGACGAACGCCTGATCGCGGTCGTACGGCGGCGAAAGGACCTTGATGGCGACGTGCCGGCCGAGCTGACGGTCGGTGCCCCGAAGGACGCGCGCCATCCCGCCGTGCCCGAGCTCCGGGCCCAGCTCGTAGCGGTCGCTCAGGATCGTGGCCGCGTCAGGCATGCACCGAAGGTACCCCAGCCGGCGGCCCGATACCGTCGGTGAAGGTACCGTCCTCCGGATGGCCCGCCGTTCGTCAGGACTCGCCACCGTCCTCGCCGGGGTCGGAGCGGCGCTCCTCGTCCTCGGAGCCTTCGGCGTGTGGATCGACGCCGCGATCGGGGACGCCGACGCGTTCACGGCGCAGGCCGGCGATCTCATCGAACGACCCGAGATCCGAACCGCCCTCGCAGAGGCGGCCGTCGACCCGTTGTTCGAGGGGGCGCCGGCGGCGCTATCGCTCCAGCGCGAGATCGCGGTGGGTCTGATCGCCGGCGTGCTCGCCGACGATCGCTTCGTCCTGGCCTTCCAGCAGATCCTCCGCTTGGCGCACATGCGACTGAGCGAGAGCGAGCGCGGACCGATCCGTATCGGGCTCGAGAGCGTGGTCGACGCGGCCCGAGACGACCTCGCGCAGATCTCGCCCCTCCTGGCAGGGCGCATCGATGTGATCGAAACGCCTGAGATCGTCGTGGTCGCCCGTCAGGAAGCGCAGGCGCTGCGAGTGATACTGGAACTCGCGCGCGCGTACAGCGTCCCGATCCTGATCGCCGGCGCGGTCATGGTTCTGATCGGCGTGCTCCGGAACGGCGGACGCGGGCTGGTCGCTGCGGGCGTCGCCGCGACGGTGGCGTCGGCGGTCCTGTTCGTCGTTCTGCTCGCCACGCGTGCGGGCGTCGTTGGGGGCGTTCAGGCCGGGCGGGCTCGCGAGGCGGTCGGCGCGGGCTGGGACGTCGTCGTGTCGGGACTGTTGTGGACGCTCGCCATCGCCGCCGGAGCCGGCGTCGTGGCGACCGTTCTCGGCCTCTTGTTCACCGGAGCGAGGCGAGGACGCCGGGCGACAGCCTGACCAGCGCGTCGAGGACCGCATCGACGTCGTCGGTCGTCGAGAGATAGTTCACGATGCCGGCGCGGAGGTACGTCCGACCGCGAAGCCGTGTGGTCGAAACCCATCCCGTCCCGTCCATCTCCAGCGCTCGCTGGAGCGCATCCTGATACGCGTCGACCGCGTCGCCGTCTTCCAGCTCACGCGGGACGTGCCGGAAGCAGACGACGGAGAGCTCCGGCTCCGCCGGCGCGACCTCGAACCGGTCGAGCTCCCGACACCGCTGCACCATGTGCGCCGCGAGATCGTTGGTGTGCTCGACGAGCCGGCCGAATCCCTTCGTGCCGAGATGCTTCCATGACAGCCACAGCTTCAGCGCGCGGAAGCGGCGTGTGCCCTCGAGCGAGTACTGGTACCAGTTGAGCGGCGCGTCTTTCGGCGATCGGTAGTACTCGGGAGAGCTCCGGAAGGTCTGGAGGAGATCGTCCCGGTGCTTCACCACCAGGCCGCCGATGTCATAGCCCTGGAAGAACCACTTGTGCGGGTCGATCGTCACGCTGTCGGCACGCTCGAGGTCCGGCACGCGATGCGCGTCCCGAGCCGAAAGGCGCGCGGCACCCCCGTACGCCGCGTCGACGTGCAGCCACAGGTCGTTTCGTTCGGCGACATCGGCCAGCTCGCCGACCAGGTCGACCGAGCCGGTGTTCGTCGAACCCGAGACCGCGGAGACTGCGAAGGGCAGCAGCCCTGCTCTGCGGTCTGCCGCGATCGCTTGGTCGACCGGAGCCCCGTGCAGTCGGAACGCGTCGTCGGAGTCGATCACGCGGAGCGTCTCGTGCGGGAACCCGAGCACGTCGAGCGCGCGCCTGATCGAGAAGTGCGTCTGATCGCTCGCGTACACGCGAACGCCCTCGAGCGCACGGCCGCGAGGCGGCTCGTTCTGACCGAGCAGACGAGCGAGGTGGACGTCGCGCGCCACGGTCATCGCCATCACGTTGGCCATCACGCCGCCGGAGGTCAGGACTCCCCAGCTCCCGTCGCCGTAGCCGACGAGCTTGCGGAGCCAGGACGTGACCTCTTCCTCGACGAGCGCACCGATCGGGCCGGCCGCCCACACGTCGACCCCTTGGTGGAGCCACTGGCCGAGCACCTCGCCGCCGATCGAGACGGGCAGCGGCGGTGCCGTGAAATAGCTGAACGCGCCGGGGTGCTGCGAGTTGAACACGTACGGCGCGATGCGCTCTCGGAACTCGCGGAGGAGATCCTCCGTCGTCGACGGGTCGGAAGGCGCGGGTGCGGGCTCGCTCGTCTCGCCGAAGTACCGCCGACGCATCTCCGGGTACGAGTCAGCGACGACCGGACGCTTGCTCGCCTCGTCGTAGAGGTAGTCGAGGCCGGCGTCCCAGATCGCCTTGCCGAACATCTCCAGTGCCTCGCGAGCGGTCGCCGGATCGCGAAAGCCGATCAGCTCGGGCTCTGGATGCCATGAGAACGCGTCGGACACGGCGGGAGGATAGCGGCGTGCGTCGAAGGGTTATGCCCCCACCTTCGCGCGCCGAGACCGATGGCGAGTGACGCGCGTTCGATTGCCGCAGGCGCCGGAGCACCACACCTGACTCGGGCGCGACGCGAGGAAGAACCGGCCGCACGCGGGACACTCGCGGAGTCGGGCTGCGTCGGGGCCGCCGAGGAGCTCGATCGCGGACCGCGCGATCGACGCGAGGATCCGGGTGGTCTCGCTGGCGTCGGAGGTCTCCATCTCGAGATTCTGGGCGGTCCCGTTGATCCGAAGAACCGGCCACGTCGGCGCCATCGCGCTCGTCGCGTTGAGCGCGTCGACGACATCGTCCGGGGGCGACGAGCCCTCCGCCGTCCGGGCAAACGCGACGATCAGCGCGGCTCGGAGCGCACGGAAGTCGCCGACTCGCAGGAGCACGGCGTCGCTCGGCGCCCCCGAATCCACCCAGTGTTCATCGAGCCACGCTCGAAGCGCGCCGGGAGTTCCGAGTCGGTCGGGCGTCCCCGCGCTGTTGGCGATGGCGAACGCCAGGCCATCGGTGTGATCCATGGTGCGTATCCAACGAGTCGATTCCCATTACAAGCATTCGTTTCTTGTAAACGCCTTTCACGCCTCTTAGGCATTTCTGAGAGAGCTCGATCGGGCGAGACGACGCGCTTCACTACCGAATCAGACGCGACAGCCTTCGATCGGCGAGGACCTTGCCGCCGGTCTGGCACTGGGGGCAGTAGGTCACCTCGTG
>CALGFI010000213.1 GCA_937881155.1 uncultured bacterium
CGGCCGCGCGCGCCCTCGACCTTCGCGACGACACGCGTTCCGAGATGCGCCTGGCCGAACTGCTCTCCCATCCGGATGCCGCCACGCGTCATGCCGCCACCGAGCAGCTGGCTCTCGCCCCGGCTGACCGCGCCGCGCCGCTCGCGGTGGAGCGCCTGTCCGACCAGGACGAGGAGGTACGTGCCGCCGCGCTCGACGTTCTGGCCGATGCCGCGCCGTCCGTCGTCGTCGAGCACGCTCTCACCGCGATCGGCGACCCGAGTCCGATCGTTCGACGCGCCGCGGGGCGGGCGCTCGGGTCGGCTGAGGGACAAGTATTCGACCGGGTCCTCGCGGCGCTCGAGGATCAGCGAACGGCCGATGGAGCCATCGAGGCCGTTCGCGCGATGCCGAAGGGTGACGGCGATCGGACGCAGGAGTTCGTCCGTCGGCTCGCGGCGCGCTCGACGGCGGACCGCGAGCTCGCCGCGGCGATCTCCGACACGGACGAGGCCGGTCGACTCCTTCGCGACGCCGTGCTCGACCGTGGGCGGCGTGTCGCACGCTCGGGGCTTTGGGGGGCGACGCTCGTCGCTCGCAGCCGCGCCGAGATGGAGACGGCGATCGAGAATCTCGACGGCAGGCCGGGCCAGGTGGCGAACGCGCTCGAGACACTCGAGAGCGCCGCGGCCGATCCGGCGTTGGTCCGACCACTGATCGCCCTGTGGGAATCGCCCGATACCGGTCGCAGGAGCGGTTACGGGCTTTCGCGTGCGCTCGACGACGAGGACGAGTTCATCAGACGATGCGCCGAGCACGTCCGTGTCGCGCGTGAAGGAGGTCGAACGATGCCGGAGCCCGTTGCCGCGATCTCGATCATCGAGCGCGTCCTGTTCCTGCGCAAGGTGGCGCTCTTCGCGGACCTCGCTCCCTCGGATCTCGAACGCGTCGCACGGCTCGCTGAAGAACGGGGATACGCCGACGGCGAGGTGATCGCCGCCGAGGGAGAGCTCGGCGAAGACCTCCACATCATCGTCGACGGCACGATCCGTGTGATCCAGGACCGCGAAGGATCCGAGCGCGAGCTCGCACGGCGGACCGCCGGCGATGTGGTCGGCGAGATGTCCATCATCACGCAGACGCCGCGAGTGGCGACGCTCGTCGCAGACGGACCCGTCCGAACGATCCGCCTCCGACACCGCGAGTTCGAAAGCATGCTCAGGGAGCGTCCGAGCGTCGCCATGGGCGTCATGCGCGTCCTCGCCTATCGCCTCGCCGAACGCGGTCTGGAGTCCGGCGAGTGAGCTAACGCACGCTGGCGGTCGGACTAACGACGACCGCGTCCATCGGATGACCCTTCAGCACGACGCTCCGGCGCTCGAATCCGTCGCTGGGCAGCGATGCTGCCGCAGCCGCATCCGTCGTGACGAGGATCTCTCCGATCGCCGCCTGCGACGCGAGGTGCGCGGCGATGTTCACCGGGTCGCCGAGCGCCGTGAAGTCGCTCGCGCCTGCGGAGCCGACGATCCCCACGAAGGCCGTCCCCGTGTGCACGCCCGCTCCGAGCGGGGCCCACGGGGCATCGGCCGAGCCGTGCCCGGTCGCCCGAAGCAGCGCATCTGCGGCTTCGAACGCCTTCCGCGCGTGATCACGACCGGCGAGGAACGGCACGAACAGGCCGACGACCTCGTCGCCCACGAACTTCTCGATGATCGCGTCGTGCTCGACGAGCACGTCACGCGACACCTTGTAGAAGCGGTTCATCAGACGTGTGAACTCGAGGACGGGCATCTGTCGCGCGAGCTTGCTCGAGCCGCGGACGTCGGCGAACAGCATCGAGACCTCGACGTCCGCGCCGCGGACATCGCTCGTGTCATCGGCGCCCGGGCACGCCCTCGCGGCGCTCGCGATGCCACGGAAGCACCGGCCGCAGATGTTCGGGTTCTTCTCCCACGGCGTGAAGCCGTAGCGGCGAAGAATGAGCGCCCCCGGCGCACGGAATGGTGCCTTGCAGAGCTTGCAGCGCGGGCTGGACGGGATGAACCGAAGCGGGCGTTCGTCTTGGAGGTGCGGATGCGTGCCCTGCAGAAACTCGCGCCACTCGTCCTCGGGCGTTGCGAAGCTCCTCATCGCCCGGAGCTTACGGGTGAGGGGCCCTGCTTGCGCAGGGCCCCCTCATCCCACCAGCGCACATTCAGCCGCGGAGCGGCTGTCCCGTCTCGAGCAATGTCTTCAGGCTGCTCAGGATCTCGCTCCAGCCGCCGCCGAACCCCTCGACCTCGAGCTCGCCGCCGAGGAGCGAGGCCATGCGAGGCGCACCCTCGAGGTCGTGGACCACAGTCAGCTTCGACACTCCGCCGGGCATCTCGTGGATCTCCCATGTGAGCCGGGTGAAGCCTTCGGCGGCCATCGACTCGTCCCACGCGCCTCGATAGGTCTGGACGAGCCTTCGAGGCGGATCCGCCTCGATGACCTCGCCGTCGGTCACGACCTCCGGGATGGCACGGCCTATCTCGGCGCCGTACCTCTTCATCGCCTCGCTCGCGAGCCCGCGGTATGCGCCGCCTGGTCGCAGGTCGTACTCGACTCGACCTCCGTAGCCGTACCTCGCCGACCACTCCGGCTTGGTGATCGCATCCCAGACCGCTTGCGCCGACGCCTTGATGTACACCTGATGGACCTGCATCGTGACGCGCGACTTCGTGGCGTTCGTCATGCCATGTCCTCCTCCAACTCGGTCTTGAGCTCGGCGAGCGCCGAGACCTGACGTTCGCGGTACTTGTCGATCCACCGATCGTGGATCAGGCGGATCGGCACCGGGTTCAGGAAGTGCAGCTTCTCCCGCCCCGACCGCCGGGTGACGACGAGCCCCGCATCCTCGAGCACTCGCAGGTGCTTCATGACGCCGAACCTCGTCATGTCCAGATCGGACTCGAGATCGGTCAGCGTGCGGCCGTCACGCTGAAAGAGCCGGTCCAGCAAGAACCGACGGGTCGGGTCCGCGAGTGCCTTGAAGACGAGGTCGTCGTCGCCAGCCATGGGCCAGAACAATACGTGACCGAATGGTCACATGCCAACCGCGCCTACCACGTCTCCTTGTGCACGACGTCATCTATGGGCCGCCGGTTCGGCCGCGAGATCGGGGTTATCGGCCGGTCGTCCGGGTAGCCCAGCGCCACGAGCACCGGGCACTCCCGATCGGCCGGAAGGTCGAGGATCCGCCGGGCCAGATCCTGATCACCGACCGACGCGTGGCCGCTCCCGATCCCCAGATCCGCGGCGGCGAGCATGATCGACATCGTCGCCTGGCCGAGGTCGTAGTTGATGAGGTCGCGGTCCTCGCCCGGCTCGGTCACCGGCATGACGAGCGCCACGGTCGCCGCCGAGTAGGCGACGTGCGATGCGTACTTCCAGATGTCGGCGAGTTGCCGCAGCCGCTCGCGGTCGGTGACGACGACGAAGTCCCACGGCTGCTCGTTCATCGACGACGGCGTTCGGCGCGCCGCCTCGAGGATGCGGTCGAGATCCTCCTTCGCGATCGAGCGGTCCGCGTACCGTCGCACGTTCCGGCGTGCTCGAAGGGCGTCCCAGGTTTCCATGACGGAGCACGATAGCCGGAGCCGCTACGTCGCTGCAGCGATGCGAACGTCACGGGACCCGGCCCCGTCCACGAGGAACGCGGCGAGCCGGTCTCCCTCGTCCGCGACCTCGGTGCGTTCGCTGCGCGTGAGCCGGCGGAACGGCTCGATCCGAAGCGTCGCCGCATCGCGTTCCCGCTCGAGAATCCATCGCGCCGAGGTGAATCCGTCGACGAGGACGATGCCCCATCCGACCTCTGTCCATCGGGCGGTTCCCGGCCCGACGATCCGGCTCCGGTCCTTGTGGCCGATCACCACGTTGTCGTACTCGGGGAGGAACCGCACCGGAGCGGGCGTGTCGGCGTTCGGCCGCCGCGCGTTCGGCAGGTCGAACAGCTCACGGCCGTTCTCGTCGACGAACGTCCGGAGCGACGACCTCATCTGCTCGAACGCGACACCGAGTCCGGTCAATCCGGACCAGTACTGCGCATCCGCCACGGTGGCGGGTCCGAACGCCGCCAGATACCGGCGGATCAACGTGTCGAGGTCGCCGCGCGCGTCGATCGGACGACCCAGCCAGGCCTCGATCGTCGTGAACCTCGATGCGCCGCTCCGGTTCCACAGTCCGCGGGGCGTCGTCTGGACCGTGGGGATGACGTACATCGCGTAGCCAAGCGAGTCCGCATCGACGTCCGGCCACCGCTCGGCGATCGCCTTCACGAGCTCGGCTCGCGTCTTCGGCGACTCCTGGAGCAGCGTTTTCATGAACCCGACGCCCTCGTCGAGATCCATCCCCGCCCGGACGAGCGTTCGCAGGGGGCTCGAGCCGAACACGACCTTCTCGATCGCTGGCTGGATGAGCGATCGAAGCGCCAGCGCATCCCGCGCAGTAACCGTATGCAGCGTCCCCCGCAGCAGCGTCAACCGGACCCCGCGACGATCCGCCATCGCCTCCGACAACGTCTCGGCGCGGAACCCGTCCACCCGCGTCCACAACGCGACGTACGGGTCTCGAGGAA
>CALGFI010000214.1 GCA_937881155.1 uncultured bacterium
TCGATGGTCCTCGGCATCGTCGTCTTGCACGCGCTGCTCGCGCAGCAGTCGTTCCGCCTCGCCGATGCGGAGCGGAAGATCGATCGACTCGGCGTCGAGCGTCTCGAGCTCCTGCGCACGCAGGCCACGCTGTCCGCTCCGGGTCGGATCGCCGATTGGGCGTTCCGGCACGGCATGCGTCTCCCCGACGACATCCGGATCCTTCGCGCGCCGGAGGGCTCGGGCGATCCGTCCGGAGCGGTCACCACTATCGGCGACGCGACCGAGGAAGCGTCCACGCCGGACGCGGCTCGAGCTTCAGCGTCTTCGGAGAACGGCTGATCCGGCGTGGCTCGTCCACCGATCGGCCGTCTCGTCGCGCTGCTCAGCGTCATGACGCTTGCGCTCGTCACGATCGTAGTCCGCCTCGGCGTGCTCGCGGTGGCTCAGACCGGGCACATGAAGGATCGGGCGGCCGACCAACGTCTTCGGACCTTCGTGCTGCCCGCCGATCGAGGCGAGATCCTCGACGCGAACGGTCGCCGGCTCGCGCTCTCGATGCCCGCGACCGACGTGTATGCGGACCCGCGATATGTCGACGATCCGTGGGGCACCGCGACTCAGCTGGCGCCGATCCTCGACCAACGCGTGGGCGCGCTCGTCGAAGCGCTCTCGACGGACACGACGTTCGTGTACCTCGGTCGTCAGGTCGCCCCCGACGTGACCGAACGCATCGCGGATCTTGCGCTCCAGGGGATCGGGTTCCTCGACGTCACCGAGCGCTTCTACCCCGCGGGACCCGTCGGCGGACAGGTCGTCGGCTTCGTCGGCGTCGACGGCGAAGGGCTCGCCGGCCTCGAGCTCCAGTATCAGGACCTCCTGGCGGGGACGCCCGGCCAGCGGACGGTGGAGATCGGCCGCGATGGCCAACCGATCGCGAGCGGCGTGTTCGATGAGCGGCCGCCCGTCATGGGATCGTCCATCGTCACGACGATCGACCGCGACCTGCAGTTCCAGGTGCAAGCGCTGCTGGAGGAGGCCGTCCAGCAACAGCGGGCGCAGGGCGGAACCGTCGTCGTTCTGGAGCCGGGGACCGGCGACGTGCTCGCCATGGCGAGCTACCCGTGGTTCGATCCCAACGCCCTCGGCGAAGCTGCGCCGGGCACGATCCGCAACCGCGCGATCACCGATGCGTACGAGCCAGGATCGACGAACAAGGTCATCACCGCCGCCGCCGCCCTCGAGGAACGAGCGCTGCCGCTCGATCAGTTGCTCTCGGTCCCGTGGACGATGCGGGTCGGAGACTTCACGATCCACGACGCGGAGTCGCATACGTTGCAACAGATGATGCTCGGCGACGTCATCGCGCGCTCGAGCAACATCGGCGCGGTTCAGGTGGCCAACGAGGTTGGTTCGAACGACATGGCGGCGTACCTGGCGCGGTTCGGTCTCGGCAGCGAGACGGGGATCGGGTTCCCCGGCGAGTCGAGTGGCATCACCGTGCCGTTCTACAACTGGGACGAGGTGATCTTGGCGACGACGGCCTACGGACAGGGCATCACCGCCACACCACTGCAGATGGCGTCGGTGTTCGCGACGATCGCCAACGACGGCCGTTGGGTGCGTCCCCGTCTCGTCGAGGCGAGGATCGACCCTGAGGGCGTTCGGCACGAGGCCGCGGCGTCCCCCGGACGGAGGGTCGTGTCGCGACGCACCTCGTTGAACGTCGCCCGCATGCTCGCCTTTGCCGTCGCGCACGGCACCGGAATGAACGCGTCGGTCCCGGGGTATCAGGTCGCCGGGAAGACCGGGACCGCGCGGATTCCTCGGCATGGCGAACCCGGTTACCTGCAGGGACAGTACATGGCGTCGTTCATAGGGTTCCTGCCGGCGCGCGACCCGTCGGTCGTGATCGCAGCCATCCTCGATCGGCCCGCGCAACGCTACGGAAGCGTCGCGGCCGCGCCGCTGTTCCAGCGAGTCGCGCGCGCTGCGATCGCTCAGCTCCGGATCGAGGCCACCGAGCCGCTCAGTCCGCCCCCGCACGCGCTGCCGGCGGCATGAGCCGCACGCCGGTCGCAGCTGACCAGGCGGTACGCTCAACGTCCGTGGCCCCTCTCCCCTCCGACCCGGCCACGGCTCGCCTGTCGGACGTGCTCGCGGACGTCGAGGCGATCGAGGTCCGGGGCGACGCGGGCGTCCCCGTGACGTCGCTGTGCTACCGATCCGACGAGGCGTCGCCCGGCTCGCTGTTCTTCTGCGTTCCGGGTGAGCAGCGCGACGGCCACGAGTTCGCGGCGAGCGCCGTGGTCCGCGGCGCAACGTCCCTGGTGCTCGAACGGTGGCTTCCGCTGAACGCCGTTCAGGTCTGCGTGCCGTCGGTTCGGGCGTCGATGGGACCGGTTTCCGCGGCATTCCACGGGCATCCCGCCGAGCGGATGACGCTGGTCGGCGTGACCGGCACGAACGGCAAGACGACCACGACGTACCTCCTGGAGGCGGTGTTCCGACACGCCGGACATGTTCCCGGAGTCGTGGGGACGACGGGCGTTCGCATCGACGGCCGCTCCGTGCCGTTCCCGCGGACCACTCCGGAAGCACCCGACCTCCAGCGGCTGCTCGCACAGATGGTCGACGAGGGTGTGGATGCAACCGCGATGGAGGTCTCATCGCACGGACTGCACCAGCATCGGGTCGGCGGTTTGCGCTTCGACGTCGCCGTGTTCACCAACCTCACCCAGGACCACCTGGACTATCACGCGTCGATGGCGGAGTACTTCGAGGCGAAGGCACGTCTGTTCGCGCCGGAGGTGAGCGAGGTCGCGGTAGTGAACAACGACAGCGAGCACGGCAGGCGGATCGCCGGCCGCATCCCAACGATCTTGTACGGGATGGGCGAAGGGGCAGAAGTCCGCGCGACTGAAATCGAGACGACCCAGCGCGGCGTGTCGTTTCGCGTCGGCGACGTGCAGGTTCGCTCGCCGTTGCGCGGGGCGTTCAACGTCGAGAACTGTCTCGCGGCGCTCGCGACCGCCCGCGCGCTGCACATTGACCTGGACGTCGCCGCGGCGGCCATCGGAACCGTTCGCGGTGTGCCCGGTCGAGTCGAGCCCGTCGAGGCGGGTCAGGAATTCCTCGTCCTGGTCGATTACGCGCACTCGCCCGACAGCCTCGAGAACGTCCTTCGCGCCGCGCGGCCGCTCGCGACGGGACGGCTGCTGGTCGTGTTCGGCTGTGGGGGAGACCGCGACCGCGCGAAACGCCCGCTGATGGGCGGCGTCGCCACATCGAACGCAGACCTCGCGGTCATCACGAGCGACAACCCGCGGAGCGAGGACCCAGCCGGGATCATCGCGGAGATCGAGGCGGGGGCGGCCGCCGGCGGAGGTGCGTACGTCGTCGAGCCCGACCGCCGCTCGGCGATCCGTCTTGCGATGTCGGAGGCACGAACGGGAGACGTCGTCGTGATCGCCGGGAAGGGTCACGAGACCTATCAGGAGCTGGCCGACCGGACGATCGCGTTCGACGACCGCGAGGTCGCGGCCGAGGAGATCGGCGCGCTCGGCACGGGGAGCGCGTGATCCCACGTTCGCTATCGGAGGTCGCGGCCGCCGTCGACGGGCGGCTCTTCGGCGACGATGCGACGGCCGATTCGGTGAGCACCGACAGCCGGGTGGTCCGGCCCGGCGCCCTGTTCGTCGCGCTCCACGGCGAGCGGACCGAAGGTCACGAGCACGTTGGTGAAGCGTTGGCGTCCGGCGCCGTGGGAGCGATCGTCGACCGACCGGCGCAGAGCGTCAATGGGCCCGTGATCGAGGTGCGCGACACCGGCCGTGCGCTGCTCGACCTGGCGACCGACGAACGCACGCGGCTCCCCGACGTGAAGGTGATCGGCGTGACCGGTTCGAACGGCAAGACCTCGGTGAAGGACCTTGCCGCCGCGGTGCTTTCGACGCGGTTCCGTACGCACGCGAGTCGCGCGTCGTTCAACAACGAGGTCGGCCTCCCCGTGACGCTCCTCGACGCCGAGCCCGGGACCGAGGTGTTCGTCCTGGAGATGGGGGCGCGTCACGAGGGCGACGTCGCCGTCTTGTTCGACGTGGCTCGCCCGGACGCGGTGGTCGTGACGAACGTGGGCGTCGCGCACATGGAGGTCTTCGGGTCCTGGGAAGCGATCGTTCGCGCCGGCGCCGAGCCGATCGAGCGGCTCGGCGCGGACGACGTCGCGATCCTGAATGCCGACGACGCGGTCGTCCGCAGTTACGCCGAATGCGCGAAAGCGCGAGTGATGTGGTACGGCACGGCGGCCGAAGCGGACGTCCGCGCGAGGGACGTCTGGCTCGGCGACGACGGCCGCGCCAGCTTCACCGTGGAGGCTGCCGGCGAGAGCCAGAGCGTCGAGCTCGCCGTCGCCGGCGAGCACATGGTGTCGAACGCGCTCGCCGCCACCGCCTGCGGGCTCGCGTTTGGCCTGTCCGCAGCGGAGTGCGCGGCTGCGCTGAAGGGCGCGCGCATCTCGCGGTGGCGGATGGAAACGTTCACGACATCGCGCGGCGTCGTCGTCGTGAACGACGCCTACAACGCGAACCCCGAATCGATGGCCTTGGCGTTGAAGACGGCGCGGTGGATGGCCCGGCGGGGACGCCTGGCTGCGGTGCTCGGTCACATGGCCGAGCTCGGCCCCGTCGCGTTCGAGGAGCACGAGCGCCTCGGCGAGCTCGTCGTCCGCGTCGGCGTCGACCGTTTGATCACGCTCGGCGAACCGGCGCGAGCGATCGCGCGCGCGGCCGTCCGCGAAGGACAGCTGCCCGAGGACGTCGCGAGCTATGACGCTCCGGAGGAGGCCGCCGCCGACGTTCGTTCGTGGGCGCACCGAGGGGACGTCGTCATCCTGAAGGGCTCTCGCGTTGCCGGCGTCGAACGGGTCGCGGAGCTGCTGCGATGAGAACGAGGTCGCGCGCGTGAGACAGATCCTCATCGCGGCCGCCGTCGGCCTCGCCGTCACGCTGCTCGGCACGCCGATCGCGATCCGCCTGTTCCGGATCTGGGGCTGGGGTCAGCGGATCCGCGAGGACGGTCCGCACACGCACCTGGAGAAGATGGGCACGCCGACGATGGGTGGCACGGTGATCCTCGTCGGCATCCTCGTCGCGTACCTGGTCACCCGCGTGGTGTTCACCACGGTGAGCGCCGCGGGCATCTCGGTGTTGCTGGCAACCCTGCTGTTCGGTGTGATCGGGTTCATCGACGACTACATCAAGGTCCGCCGTCGCCGTTCGCTCGGACTGTCGAAGACGGCGAAGGTGATCGGACAGGCGATCGCGGCGATCGCGTTCGCCGTGCTCGCGGTTCAGGCCGCGAATGTCTCGACGGAGCTGTCGTTCGTCCGGGAGACGGGACTCGATCTCGGACTGGTGTTCTACGTGTGGGTGTTCGTCATCCTCGCGGCCTCGTCCAACGCGGTGAACCTCACCGACGGCCTGGACGGGTTGGCGTCCGGCTCGTCGATCCTCGTGTTCTCCGCGTTCGTGTTCGTCGCGTTCTGGCAGTTCCGGCACACGTGCGATATCGACCCTCAGGCCGCGTGCTATCCGGTCGACACGGTCGCGGCGCTCGACGTCGCGATCGTCGCCGCCGCCGCCACCGGCGCGGCGGCGGGATTCCTGTGGTGGAACGCCGCACCCGCCAGGATCTTCATGGGCGACACCGGATCGCTCGCGCTCGGCGGGCTCATGGGTGCGCTCGCCGTCGTGACGAGCACGCAGCTGCTCCTCGTCGTGCTGGGCGGGCTGTTCGTGATCGAGACGACGTCGGTCGTCGTCCAGGTGATCGCGTACCGCGGGTTCGGGCGACGCGTGTTCCGCATGACACCGATCCATCACCATTTCGAGCTCGCGGGGTGGCCGGAGTTCACGGTCATCGTTCGGTTCTGGATCGTGACGGGGTTGTGCGTCGCGGTCGGGATCGGCCTGTTCTACGCGGACTTCCTGGCGCTCGGAGGAACGGAGTGAGCGGCGCGTTCGCCGGGGAGCGGGCCGTGGTCGTCGGGCTCGGCGTCTCGGGCAGCGCCGCCGCGGTCGCGCTCGCCGACGAAGGAGCGGACGTTCGAGTGAGTGAAGCTCGGCCCGACCCCGACGTACCGGCGGAGCGCCGGGCGCTCGACGTCGAGGTGCTCGCGGGGGGACACGACCCGTCACACCTCGACGGCGCGACGGTCGTCGTCGCGAGCCCCGGCGTGACGCCGCGTTCGCCGGTCCTCGATTGGGCGCGCGATCGGAACATCCCGGTGTGGGGCGAGCTCGAGCTCGGGGCCCGGCTGACGAGGGTTCCATACATCGGCGTCACCGGGACGAACGGTAAGACCACGACGACGTCGATGATCGCGGCGTGCCTCTCGGCCGGCGGGATCGACGCCGTCGCCTGCGGCAACATCGGTCATCCGTTCCCGCTCGCCGCGCGTGACGAGCACGACGTGCTCGTCGTCGAGTGCTCATCGTTCCAGCTCGAGATGCAGCACACGTTCCATCCCGTCGTGTCGGTGCTGCTGAACGTGGCGCCCGACCACCTGGACTGGCACGGCTCGTTCGAAGCGTACGTGGACGCGAAGGCGAAGCTGTTCGCGAACCAGACGAACGGCGACGCACACATCGGTAACCGCGACGACGAGACATCCGCAGCGGTCTCGAGCCGAGCGCGCTGCGAGGTGTCGTGGTTCACGACCGGAGACCCGAGTGCCGGCGATACGGGGTTCGTCGACGGCGAGCTGATCGGCAGGTGGAACGGCGACGAACGGCTCGGCGGCCTCGGTTTCAGCAACCCGGCCATGAACGGGGACGCAGCCGCGTGCGCGGCCGCGTGTCACGCGTTCGGCGCAGCCGCGGACGCGATCCGCGCCGGACTGTCGGCGTTCGTGCCGGCACCTCATCGAGGGGAGGTCGTTGCGATCGCGCGTGGCGTGCGATTCGTTGACGACTCGAAGGCGACCAACCCGCACGCGACGCTCGCCGCGGTGGACGACCGGACCGGGGTCGTGTTGATCG
>CALGFI010000215.1 GCA_937881155.1 uncultured bacterium
GCGCGGAACTGACCGGCGACATCTTCGTCTCCGGGTCCTCGACGGTGGAGCCGGTGTCGGCGCTCGTGGCCGAGCTCTTCAGCGAGGAGAATCCGGACGTCGCCATCAACGTCGAGGGTCCCGGCACCGGCGACGGGTTCGAGCTCTTCTGCAACGGCGAGACCGACATCAGCGACGCGTCCCGTCCGATCGAGGACGACGAGGCCGAGGCTTGCGCGGCCAACGGGATCGAGTACATCGAGCTCTATATCGGGATCGATGGTTTGACCGTCATGACCTCGCCCGCCAACGACGCGGTCTCGTGCCTGAACTTCGCCGACCTGTACGCGCTGATGGGGCCGGAGTCGCAGGGCTTCGACAACTGGTCGGACGCGAACGCGCTCGGCGAGGAGCTCGGCGGCATCGGGACGCCGTACCCGGACGCGGAGCTGACCATGGTGGCCCCCGGTGAGGAGTCGGGCACTTACGACACGTTCCTGGAGCTCGCGTTCGGCGACATCGCCGAGGAGCGAGGCCAGGAGGAGGTCGCCCGTCCCGACTACCAGGCGTCGCCCAACGACAACGTGATCATCGAGGGGATCTCCGGGTCCGACACGTCGCTCGGGTGGGTCGGCTACGCCTTCTTCGTCCAGAACAGCGACGTCGTGAAGGCCATCGACATCGCCGGCGATACCGGCAGCGACTGCGTCACGCCGACCGACGAGACGATCGCCTCCGGCGAGTTCCCCCTTTCGCGACCGCTCTTCATCTACGTCAACCGGGCCAAGGCGGAGGAGAGCGAGGCGCTCCGGGCGTACGTGGACATGTACGTGACGGACACCGGGCTGGTCGATGTGGTCTCACAGGTCGGTTACATCCCGATCCCGGAGGAAGACCGCGCGGCGACGGCCTCCACCTGGGAGAGCGAGCGGCCTGCCTGATCGGCCGTGAGACGTCGGTAGGGACCGGCTCGTATGCCGGGTCGGTCCCTACCATCTATCGTGACCAGCGGCCGGGGGCGGAGGGAACGGGCCATGGCAGGGGTGTCGATCGAGGCCAGGCCGGCCGGCACAAGCCTGTCGGTCTCCGATCTCCGACTGAAGATGGGCCGTCGCCGGCGCGAGGGGGTCGTCCGGCGGGTGTTCTTCGCCGCGGCCCTCGTGTCGGTCCTCATCAACGTCCTCATCGTGGTCACGTTGTTCGACGGCACGTGGGACTTCCTGTCGCGGGTGGAGCTCCGGCTCCTGTGGACCGACGGGTGGTTCCCGCGGCGGGACATGTACGACATCAGGACCATCGTGGCCGGCACCATGGTCGTGGCGGTCGTGGCCATGGTCGTGGCCACCCCGCTCGGGCTCGGGGCGGCCGTCTACCTGGCCGAATACGCGAGCCGCCGCGCTCGCCGCTGGCTGAAGCCGATCCTCGAGGTGCTGGCCGGGATCCCCAGCGTCGTCATGGGCTTCTTCGCCCTGATCTGGATCAGCCCGAACATCATGCAGAGCTTCTTCGACGCCGGGCTGTTCAGCCTGGGCGCCGCCGGGATCGGGGTGGGCATCCTGATCACGCCGCTCGTCGCTTCGGTGGCCGAGGACGCGATGTTCGCCGTGCCGGGGTCGCTCCGCGAGGCGTCCTACGGCCTCGGCGCCCGCAAACGCGCCACGACGATCCGCGTGGTCTTCCCCGCCGCCGTGTCCGGGATCGTCGCGGCGCTGATCCTCGGGATCTCGCGGGCGATCGGGGAGACGCTCGTCGTCGCCATCGCCGCCGGCGGGACAGGAGGGTCACTGTTCACGATCGACCCGCGGCAGCAGGGCCAGACGATGACCGCCGCGATGACCGCGCTCGCGACCGGATCGGACCAGGTCAAGGGCGCCACGCTGGCGTTCCCGAGCCTGTTCTTCGTCGGCGCGTTGCTGTTCTTCATGACGCTGGGCCTGAACGTGATGAGCGAGCGGTTCGTTCGCCGCGTCCGGAAGAGCTACTGATGGCGGCCACTCACGTCTCGGCCACCGCGGGCGCGGTCGAGCAGGCCCTTCGGGGGCGTCGAACCGACGTCGGCGGCGTCGCGTTCCGCATCGCGCTCTTCGGCGCGCTGTTGATCAGCCTGCTGGTCCTCGTCATCCTGCTCGCGGACGTCTTCCGGACGGCCTGGCCGGTGTTCCGGGATCGGGGGGTCGCCGATTTCGTCACGTCGAACATCTCATCGCTGCCGGAACGAGCGGGGGTGCGCCAGGGGATCATCGGCTCCCTGTACATCGTGGCGTTCGTGGTGGTGATCGCGATCCCGCTGGGGATCGGCGGGGCGATCTACATGGAGGAGTACGCCCGCGACACCCGTCTGACGCGGGTCATCAACGCGAACATCCGCAACCTGGCGGGGGTGCCGGCGATCGTGTACGGACTGCTCGGCATCGCGCTGTTCGTGCAGTTCCAGGCGCTGCAGCCGATCACCGGCGGCCGCAGCATCATCTCCGGCGGGCTGACGATCGCCATCCTGGTGCTCCCCATCGTGATCATCACGTCCGCCGAGGCGCTGCGCGCCGTCCCGCGCAGCATCCGGGAGGCCGCGTTCGGCGTCGGGGCGACCAGGTGGGAGGTGGTTCGGAGCCACGTGTTGCCGTACGCGGCCCCGGGGATCTTCACCGGGACGATCCTCACGCTTGCCCGGGCGTTCGGGGAGACCGCCCCGCTGATCCTGCTGGGGGCGGCGACCGGGTTCCTGAGCACCGGGTCCGCGGGCTTCGTCGACACGCTCAAGGGGCCGTACACCGCGCTCCCCACGCTCGTATTCGCCTACGCCAGGAAGAACCTGCGGGCGTTCGAGCAGATCACGGCGGCCACGATCGTGACGCTCCTGGTCGTCCTCCTGCTGGTCAACGCGACCGCCATCATCCTCAGGAACCGGTATGAGCGAAAGTGGTGATCCGATGGACGTGACCAACAGGGTGCAGCTGCCCGAGTCTGAGGGGGGACAGGCCGAACACGAGCAAGGTCCTCGTCTGGCCGTGCGACAAAGCCGTGACGAACCCGAGGTCCAGCGAGAGGTCGTGTTCGACGTCCGCGACGTCTCGAACTACTACGGCGACTTCCGGGCGGTCCGCAACGTGACCCTGCCGGTCTTCCGCAACGAGATCACGGCGCTGATCGGGCCGTCCGGCTGTGGGAAGACGACCTTCCTGCGAAACCTGAACCGGATGAACGACCTGATCGAGGGCGCCAGGATCGAAGGCGAGCTCCTGTACCACGGGGTGGACCTCTACGACCCGCAGGTGGACCCGGTCGAGGTCCGGCGGCGGATCGGGATGGTGTTCCAAAAGCCGAACCCGTTCCCGAAGTCGATCTACGACAACGTCGCGTTTGGGCCCAGGATCGCCGGGTTCACGGGGAACATGGACGACCTCGTCGAGGAGTCGCTGCATCGCGCTGCGCTGTGGGACGAGGTGAAGGACAAGCTGAAGGAGTCGGGGATGGCGCTCTCCGGAGGGCAGCAGCAGCGGCTGTGCATCGCCAGGGCGATCGCCACGAGGCCCGACGTGATCCTGATGGACGAGCCGTGCTCGGCGCTGGACCCGATCGCGACGCAGCGGATCGAGGACCTGATGCTGGAGCTGAAGCACCGGTACTCGATCGTCATAGTGACGCACAACATGCAGCAAGCCGCGCGGGTGAGCGACCGGACGGCGTTCTTTACGGTCGAGGTCCACGAGGATTCCGGGCAGCGCACCGGCACCGTCGTGGAGTACGACAAGACCGAGACCATCTTCACCAATCCCTCGGACAAGCGAACCGAGGACTACGTCACGGGTCGGTTCGGTTGATGGCCCGGCCCCACTTCCACGAGGAGCTCGAACGGCTGGAGCTCGAGCTGCTCACGGTGGGTGAGCTCGCGGGCGAGGCCGTGCGCAAGTCCGTCGACGCCGTCGCTCGGCACGACGACGCGCTCGCCCAGGAGGTCATCGCCGGCGACGACGAGGTCGACC
>CALGFI010000216.1 GCA_937881155.1 uncultured bacterium
ACGATCGGAACGCGCTCGCGGCCATCTCCTTCTGGACGACCGCGGCGTGCAGGCGCTTCAGCTCATCGACGGCGCTGGCCTCGCCGGTCCCGGCGCTCGCGGCCATCGTCGTGAAAACCTGGGTCACCCGGCGGTCGACGGCTTCCTGCGTCGTCCCGAGGCGTTCGGCCATCTCGGCGTACCCGAGGCCCTGCGACATGAGCTCGAGCAGCTCCCGGTCGTGCTCGCCAGTATCGCCTCGTCCCGACAGACGCTCGGCGATGACCGGATCGACCGCGCTCCCGCCGGCGTGGACCTCCCGGATCGCCTTCACGAGCTCGTCGCCCTGTGAGATCCGGTCCTTCAACAGGTATGCGAGTCCGCTCTGACCCTTGCCGAGAAGCGCGATGGCGTACGCCTCGTCGTCGTGGGCGGAGAGGACGACGACCCCTGTCCCCGGGTGCGAGTCGCGGATCGCGTGCGCGCAGTCGATGCCCTCCAGCTGGAAGTTCGGCGGCATCTTGATGTCGGTGACCACAACGTTTGGTTGGTGCTCGCGGGCCGCGAGGAGAAGCGACGGAGCGTCCGCCGCGACGCCGACGACCTCCACGTCCTCATACGAATCGAGCAGCGCTCGCACCCCCTCGCGCACGAGCACGTTGTCTTCGCCGAGGACGACCCGGATGTTCAAGCGGCACCCCTCCGGCGGATGGCCGCGTGTACCATCCGCGCATGATCCGCGTGGTCTTCGCGGAGGATAACTACCTCGTGCGGGAGGGGACCTCGGCGCTCCTTCAGAACTCCGGAACGGTCGACCTCGTCGCCACGGCGTCCACCTTCGACGAGCTGCTCGAGAAGGTCGAGAAGGCGAAGCCGGAGGCCGTCCTCACGGACATCCGGATGCCGCCGACCAACACGACCGAGGGGATCGACGCCGCCAAGCGGATCCGCCAGGAGTATCCGAACGTCGGCATCGTCGTCCTGTCGCAGTTCGCGGAGGAGGAGTACGCCTACGAACTGCTGAAGGACGGCGCCGCCGGACTCGGCTACCTGTTGAAGGAGCGCGTCAGCGACCTCGACGAGGTCGTCCGGGCGTTGAACGAGGTCTCGAAGGGCGGCTCGGTCCTCGATCCGAAGGTCGTCGAGGCGCTCGTCTCCGCGAAGGAGAAGATGGCGCACTCGCCGCTCGCGAACGTCACCGATCGTGAACGCGAGGTCCTCGAGCAGATGGCGCAGGGCAAGAACAACGCGTCGATCGCCAAGGCGCTGTTCCTCACCGAGCGCGCCGTCGAGAAGCACATCAACTCGCTGTTCCACAAGCTCGAACTGACCGAGGAGCCCGACGTTCACCGCCGCGTGATGGCGGTCCTCGCGTTCCTCCGCGAGCGCGAGCACGCGTAGCGTCACTGCGCCGCCCGCGTGTCGACGATGAACACCGAACACGGCGCGTGGCGAAGCACCAGGTTCGGCAGGCTGTCTCGAACACGCCACCACGAACCGTGCATGCCGCGGTTGCCGAGGACGATCGTGTCGGCTCGTTCGCTCTCCGCGACCTCGACGAGCCGCTCGGCGGGGTCGCCGGTCTCGCTCCGGGTTCTCACGTCGACCTGCGGGAAGCGCCGGGGCATCTCGGCCAGATAGCGATCCGGATCCGCGGCCTTCTTCGGGTCGGCCGCGTCGTATTGCGCGCCGTTCGAGCGCACGTTCACGACGACGAGCTCCGCTTCGGAGAGGCGAGCGAGCTCCGCGGCCCTCTGAACGGCAAGATCGGCAGATGCCGTTGTGTCCGTCCCCACCAGGATCTTCTTCATCGGGTCCTCCTCTGGGCTGATGCAACCGTAGGTCGGTACAAGCGGGCTGACGACGGCGCATCCACCACAACGTCGCGGGGGTGCCACCACCACCTCGCCGGTGTTGTTTCGGACACGTGAACGCGCAGGTCGTCCCCCCCTGGAGCGGCCCGCCGCCCGGTGCCAGGATGCGGACGTGAACGAGCCACCGACCGCGTCACCAAAGAGTCGGCGTCCGGGCGCATCTGCAGCGTCGCTCGCGTGGTCGCTCTGGGGAGCGGCGCTGCTGCCCTCGCTTGCCGGGACCGTCGTCCTCGTAGCGTCGTGGGGCGTGCCAGCTCCGACGGGCCAGTTCGGCCCCCGCGGGTTCGGGCTGCTGATGGGCGTGGTTGTGGGAACGGTCGGAGCGATCGTCGCGATCCGTCAGCCCGCCAACGCGATCGGGTGGCTCCTCTGCGTCGCGGCCGTCTTGGGCGCCGTTACGGGATTCGCGGCCGAGTACGTCGTGTGGGCGCTCGTCAAGCATGCGGGTCGCCCTCCCCTTGGCGTGTGGGCACTGTGGATCGTCGAATGGGCGTGGATCCCGATCGTCGCCGCGCTCGGCGTCGTGTTCGCGATCTTCCCCAACGGTCGGCCGATCTCGCGGCGGTGGGGATGGGCGATCGCGATCGGTCTCGTAGCAACCACGCCCGGAGCGATCGGCGCAGCGCTGGTCCCAACGTTCGGCACCCTTCCTTACGCGAACCCGATCGGCGATGGCGAAGCGATGGTCGCGTTGTCCGACATCGGGCTGTTGCCGTTCTTGTTCGTCTTGGGAACGGGTGCCGCCGCTCTGGTGGTGCGGTTTCGCCGTTCCCGGGGCGACGAACGCCAGCAGTTGAAGTGGCTGGCTCTCGCTGCCTCGTGGATGGCCGTGTCCATCGCGATCTTCGCATCGGTCGCGATCGCTCAGGGCTCGAGCGGGGCGACCGGCTTCGACTGGGCCGAGAACCTCGTCGTTCTCTCATTCTTCGCGATACCGGTCGCCATCGGTATCGGGGTCCTGAAGTACCGGCTATACGACATCGACGTTGTTATCAACCGAGCGATCGTGTACGGCGCGCTCGCGGTGTTCATCACCGGCATCTACGTCGGAATCGTCGCGGGCGTCGGCGCGGCGGTCGGCACGCAGGGCGATGCGTTGCTGTCGGCAATCGCCGCTGCGATCGTCGCGCTGGCGTTCCAACCTGCCAGGCGGTGGGCGCAGCGCCTCGCGAACCGGCTCGTCTACGGACGGCGCGCCACGCCGTACGAGGTGCTGTCCGAGCTGTCGAGCCGATTCGCAGAGACGTATTCGCTCGAGGACTCGCTTCCGCGGCTCGCGCGCGTGACGGCGGAGGCGGTCGGCGCCGAGCGGACGCGGATCTGGCTCCGGAGCAACGCTGCCATCCGAACGGCGGCCTCGTGGCCGAGCGCCGATGCCGCCGTCGCCGTGCCCGCTACGAATGATCCCGTCGAGCTCGACGGCGATCGCGCGTTCGCCGTGCGGCACCAGGGAGAGCTCCTCGGTGCGATCTCGGTGCGGATGCCGCCCAGCGAGCCGCTCGGAGCGCCACACGAGAAGCTCGTGCGCGACGTCGCGGCACACGCCGGACTGGTGCTGCGCAACGTCGCGCTCGTCGACGACCTGCGGGCGTCACGTCAGCGGATCGTGACGGCGCAGGACGAGCGGGCGCGCAAGCTCGAACGCGATATCCACGACGGCGCCCAGCAACAGATGGTCGCGCTCGCCGTGAAGCTGCGCGTGGCCGAGCAACTGGCACGGAAGGACGCGGACAAGACCGCGGCGATGCTTCAGGACCTCCAGCGCGAGGCGACCGAGGCACTCGACAACATGCGCGACCTCGCACGAGGCATCTACCCACCGCTCCTAGCGGACAAGGGCCTCGCCGCGGCGATCGAGGCGCAGGCGAGGAAGTCGCCCATCGCCGTCAGCGTCGAGGCCGACGGCGTCGGCAGGTACCCGCA
>CALGFI010000217.1 GCA_937881155.1 uncultured bacterium
TCGCTTGCGCTGTCGCGTCCGATGTACCGCGCGGGCATGGTCACGCGCGGTCAGCTCGTTCGAGGCGCGTACGCGCAGCTCGTGTACGCGCTCGTCGGTGCGGACGAGAAACGGATGGACCGTCTCAAGCACGGCATGCTCGCGCTGACGAGGGGATGGGAGCATTCCGAGGTCGAGAACCTCGTGCGCGACGTGATCATCGAGGTCATCGATCCGTTCGTGTATCAGGAAGCGCTCGACCTCATGGCGCTGCATCGCGCCGAGGGGCGTCTCCTGTACATCGTGAGCAGCTCGCCGGAAGAGGTCGTCCGACCCCTCGCGAGCCACTTCGGCGTGACGGACGTGATCGCCACGCGCGCGAGGATCGTGGACGGCAAGTACACGGGCGAGCTCGAGTTCTACTGCTACGGGCAGGCCAAGGCCGACGAGATCCGGGCGATCGCCAAGCGCAGGAAGATCGATCTCGCCGGCTCGTACGCGTACTCCGACTCGATCACCGACCTGCCGATGCTCGAGGCCGTCGGCCATCCGATCGCCGTGAACCCGGATCGGGACCTACGGCGCCAGGCCGAGGCGCGCGGGTGGAAGCTTCGCGACTTCCGCAGACCGGTGCGGTTGCGAACGCGGATCGTCCGAACGGCGACGCAGCCCAAGACGCGGGTCGCCGCCGGCGTCGCCGCTGCCGTCGCCGCCGCGGCGATCCTCGGCTATCTCGTTATCCGGTCGCGGACGGCGGCGCGCGAAGCGGCATAGATCCCCCGGTCGACCGAGTCGCGCGAGCGAGCGCGCTCGTTGTAGGGTCGGAACGTCACCTTCGGGTGACCGCGAAGGGAGCAGAAACCCACGCGCGTCGTGCCGCGGGAGGCATGCCCGAGGCCCGGCGGCCAAGTCGCCGGTACTCGGGCACGTGCAGACTGCGCATGTTCGCTGCTCCCTTCGCGCACCGCTCGCTTCGAAGTGGCCTACGACGCGTCCTTGGGCGGGCGGTGGTACTCGAAGTGCATCCCGTCCGGCACGATGAACCGGCCGCCCCAGATGAACCCCCACTCCTCGAACACCTCGACCAGACGCGGGTCCTGGTTCGGCGGAGCGCCGAACGGGTTCTGCGGCACGTTCACGTCGATCGCGATGCCCCACGCGTGATGTGAAAGCCCCGAGTTGGGGTCGCCGAGGATGTGCCGCGGCGCCCAGCAGCCCGAGTAGCTCGTGATCGTGTCCTCGAGACCGCGGCGGATCAGCTCACGGATCGCCCCGCGGATCTGCGGAAACAGCGCGATGTGGCACGTCACCGTTCCCAGGAGCGGCACCCGCTGCGTGTCGATGTACGTGCGCACCCACTCGGGATCGGCTGTGAGGAACCCCGCGGGCCAGCCTTCGCGGGGCTTCGCGGCGAACTCGCCGAACAGCTCCTTGATCTTGACGGGCGGCAACACGGCATCGCCGTGGCGGAAGTACGGTGTGTCGCCCGGGGCGCGAACTCGCACGAGGGTCCCCGTCGGCAGAACACTCCGGACGGCGACCGTCACCTGACGAGCCGTCGGCTCGCCTTGGGGGACGAGGAGCGCATACCGGTTGCGGGTCACTCCGATCCGCCGGCCCATGTCTCGAGAGACGAGGAGCTCGTGCGCACCGACGAGCTCGTCGGCGAGGATCGCCGCGATCTCGACGCGTTCGCCGCCGAACCGCAGCACCGCGCCCGGTGCCAGGCCGCGCAGTCGCGCGCTCGACTCGCCGAGCACTCCCTTGCCTTGTGCGAGCGCCACGGTTACCGAACGATCGGCCGGCGGCAGGAACGGCGCGTACGCGCGCGGGTCGACCGCGGCGACCTCGAGCGGGATCGAGAACGTCGGCGGCGGGTCGTCGACGACCTCGCCGTCGGCCGAGTACGACTTGGTGAGCCACGTGTTGTCGCTGGCGACGACGACCGCCCGGCGAATCTGAGGCATCTCGGCGACGGCATCGGCGAAGCGGGCGGGCATCCCGCCCGGGGACCACGCGAGGAACGTGTCGGGCAGCTCAGGCGTGAGGATCGGTTCCGGCATCGACGGGGCGTCGCGCTCTTCCGGCATGATCGCCGTCCCCTGTATCGAGAGCGTCAGCACCGCTCCGACGACGAGCCCCACGACCAGCGCGGCGGCGACGCCGCCCGCACGACGTGCGTTCACCGAACTCCCGGCAGGAAGCCCTGGCCGGCGTCATCGCCAGCCATTGAATCGGCGATCGCGAGCAGATCCGCGAGGCGCAGATCGCTCCCCTCCGGCACGTCGAGCGAGTGGTACACGCCAGCATCGATCCATTCGAGCTGCGTGCGTCCGGGCGTCCACCGCCCTTGGGCGTCGCCGACCTCGACCGCCGACTGCCGAGCGGCGGTCGCCGGCGGAAGCTCCCTTCCCGCCTCGAGGTGCAGGCGGACGGTCCCGACGCCGACGTCCACCTCCGCATCGCGGAAGTACAGGTTCAAGCCAACGTCGCCTTCGACCTCGACGAGCTCGGTGCTGGCCAGCGTGAAACCGGCGGGCAGCCGTTGGGGCATCGCGATCTCGAAGGGGACGGCAGCCTGGGCCTCTTCGAGGGTGACGCGTTCGATGAGCGCGCCGTCCGTTCCGTGCACGCGCCACTCGTCGGGCATCTCGAGACCCGTCACCGGGAGCGACGCCCCCACGTCGA